>JBJTGE010000222.1:0-2667 GCA_046093785.1 Spartobacteria bacterium | reverse complement strand
CGCGCGACAGCGCGCCGTCCAACGGGAGGGTCATCGTCTCGCATGACCCATTTCTCAACCGCAAAGCGCAAAGGCGGATACCCCCAACCCTAAAAAGTAGAAAAAATTCTCCACCCCCAGCGGATGTCTGACCGGCTTTGTTAGGCTCCGGGCGAAATGATCACTAAAATTCTATTCGCCATCCAAGCAGCCACGCACCGCCTCCGCCCGCAGTGCCTTTTCCAGAGCCACTCTGCGAAGCAAGAGGAGTTTTGTTTTGTGTCGAAAAACCAGCCACCCACTGAGCAATGAAATTCCCGCCCCCTGCTATCTCCAATCAAGGCAAGCGGAGGAATTCGTCACCGCACGATGACCTGTTTGTCAAAATCGCCACCGGTGCGTTCATCACGCTCACAAGCCCGATTTGGATTCCCCTTTGGATTCTGTTGCTGCCCTTCAATCGTCGCCGCGAGCGCCGGAAGCGCGAGGAACGCCTCGCTCAAGCAGCCCTCCACGCAACCATACCCGAGGAACCACCCCCTCCCACCGATCCCGAGCTCCTGCGCCGTCGCGAGCTTGCCAAGCACACAAATAAACGCTCCCACCCTAAATTTCATCTCCTCTACGACCCGATTGGCGACGATCCCGAAATCGGCCGGATCATCAAAGCGGCTTCAACGCGCGCCCATCAGGAAGTCTCCGGAGGCAAATACGAGCACCTCGGCACCTGCCACCTCATCTGGCAAAGAAAAAAAGAAATCCTCAAGGAGGATCACGGCATCACTTGGTATTCGCCGCGCGAAATGAACCCCGGCTTCATTTTTGACTGAGCAACGACCCACCACGCACTCGCCTTATTTTTTATGAAAAAACAACACACCTTCCCGACAAGTAACCGGAATCTTTGGAAGACTGGCGCCCTTTTGCTGACCCTTCTCACATCCGGTTGCACCACTCCCGAGCCTCCTGCCTTGCCGCCGGAGGTTTTCTACACGCCGCCGCCCGCACCGAAATACGATCCTGCCAACGATCCCCAGCCCCACTACACGATCCTTGTGGAGTCGAATCCACCCGGCGTGCGCATCGAATTAAATGATGCCTTTGTGGGGATCACGCCCTGCCGGATTCGCGTTCCGGGCGATGCCGGTAGGAAGTTCACCTACGGGCAGATGCCTGATCATGTCTTCAAGGCTCTGCCGCCACCCTCCGGCGGCTCCACACAAATCAAGGATTTTCCCAAAGGAGGCGAAATCCCCGAGCGCCTGTTTTTCGACATGAGGCTTGTTTACCGATGAGAAAGCTTTGGCGGGTTGTATTGGCGGGAGTCGTGCTGGGCCTTCTCGCTTCCCACGCGGGCTTGGCAGGGGAAACGGGGGAAATCCACGAAGTCGAAGTCGTGGGCGAAGGCACCGAGGAGGAGAGCGCCCTGCAGGCCGCATTCGTCAAGGCGCTGCAGACCACAATAGGCGTGGTCGTCCACACCCAAACCACAGTCCGGAATTACGAACTCACCGATGATCTTTTGCGCGTTCTGACCAACGGCTGCATCGAGAGCTATGAGGAACTTCTCAGCCAATCGCAAAATGGAGTGACCCGCGTGGCCATCCGCGCCCGTGTGAGACGCGGAATCGTTGCCGATTTTCTGGGAGTCCAGAGACCCAAGCACAGGGTGGAACTCAAAGACGAATGGGCGCGGTTCAGCACCACGGCAAGGGGACGCGAGCAGGCCGTGCAGATGCTGCGCAGCCTTGTCCTGGGCATCAGCCCCAAGCTTTACAAGGTCACTCTCATCGACCTCCAAAGCGGGGAGGAAATCGGCTCCGGTGGAAATCCGCTTCCTTTTCTCGAGCAGGGAAAGGACTCCATCATTTACGCCACATGGGCCGCCCTCATCACGCCGGATCTCGATTTCTGGGACAACGAGGCCTCGCCACTCATCGACCAATGCCTGCAGACACTCAGCGAGCGTTGCGGCGACCTCTACATCCGAATGGAAAGCGAAAGGCCCGAGATCGGCTTCTACGAAGGCGCGCCAGACGGATTCGCTGGGAATTTCACCACAGCACCGCTTCGCCGCTGGCAAAGAATCCTCCCTCACGGCCCGTTGCCTTGGGAAAATGCCGCACCAGTTCCTGTTGTCCACTCCGCCCCGCACAGAATCGCCCTGCAAAGGAACAGCAAAGATGCCGGCGGAACCCGGCTTTCGATTTACCACCTCCGTCCGGAAGCCTTCGGCCCGCTGGTGGCAGAAAGCGCCAGGCTTGACAATGTGCCGCTTTACCTCCGAGCCAAGCTACAGTTCGAAAGCGGAGCGGAAGCCACATTTCTCGTCGGACAAGCCTCACCCATCCTCGCTCCGATCGGTCTCCCTTGGTCGGGAGCAGCAGACGCGCTGTATTTTGGCCCCCACTTTCCCGTGGGATGGATGACCGGCGGGTGGATGCCGAAATCCGCCTGGCCAAAATGGGAAGGCGCCATACTGCCTATGAGAACCGTGCCAGGCTTTGATTCCTTTCTGGTGGCAGATGGAATGATTCAACGCGGCGATGGCTCCTACATGGATGCGCTCGAAAAGCTCATCCGCGTGCAACGCGGAGCCAGATACAAAGATGCACCGGCAAAGTTCGAATTCGATACAGGAATCGTCGTTCCCATAACTTTCCGCATGCAAATCGACGACCTCAAAAA
>JBJTGE010000221.1:0-5107 GCA_046093785.1 Spartobacteria bacterium | reverse complement strand
CCGGCTTCTTCGATGATCATGATGGTGGCATTGGGCACATCGACTCCCACCTCAATGACCGTGGTCGCCACAAGCACGGAGAGGCGGCCCTCGCGGAACTCGCGCATCACAGCCTCCTTCGCTTCGGCATCGATCCTGCCGTGGACGATTCCCACCGTGGCCGGAGCCAGCAGCGTCCTCCATTTTTCAAACTCGGCTGTGGCGGCTTTGACCTCGAGTTTTTCGGACTCCTCGATGAGGGGGTAAACAATGTAAGACTGCCGGCCGGCGGCGATTTCGCCACGCAGGAAATCGATGATGGCCGGCAAGCGCCCGACCTCCCGCACCGCCGTGACGATGCGCCCCTGACCGACGGGGCGGTGCTTCAAAATCGAAACATCGAGGTCGCCGTAAAGGGTCTGGGTGATGGTGCGAGGGATTGGTGTTGCCGTCATCACCAGCACATCGGGGGCGTCCGCGCGTTCGATCAACTTGGTGCGCTGGAGCACGCCGAATTTGTGCTGCTCGTCGATCACCACCAGACCGAGTTTTTCAAACTCCGCTCCCTCGAAGAGGAGGGCGTGTGTGCCGACGACGAGGGCGGGGCCACTCGGGTTTGGTTCAAACAAATCCGGAGCCTTGGCGGAATCCTCGCGGCGGGAGGATGTGCGCAAGACCACCGGAATTCCGAGGGGATCGAGGATGCGGCGGAAGTTCAAATAATGCTGCTCGGCCAGAATCTGGGTTGGTGCCATCAAAGCCGCCTGCCACCCCGACTCGTGGGCTTGAATCATGGCCCGCAGAGCCACCATGGTTTTTCCGGAACCCACATCGCCTTGCAGGAGGCGGTTCATGCGATGGGGTGCCGCCATGTCGGCGGAAATCTCATTCATCACCACACGCTGCGAATCGGTGAGCACGAAAGGCAGGGACTGCTCGACCCTCCGCCAAACTGAACCGTCGCCGGGACGCGAGAAGCCTCCCTTTTTTTTCACCGAGGCGTGGCGCGAGGCGAGGATGAGCTGGATTCCAAAAAAGACATCCCGCACGAGCTGGCGCCGAGCCTCCTCGCACTCGGCAGCGTCCGTTGGAAAATGAACAGCCCTCCAGACATCCGGCAGGATCGGCGGTCCTCCCCTCCCCTCGGGCCAGAGGCGGGGGATGGCATTCAGGTCAGCTTCCTGGAGCGCGTGGTGGACCAGTTCGCGAATGACATGAACGGGGAGTCCATCGCCCGCGCCGTGGACGGGGGTGATGCGGTCGAAGTGCAGCGAGGCTCCAGCCTCGTCCTCGATGACTTCGAACTCGGGATGCTCGATCACCAGACGCTTCGAACGCTCGCGGGGCTTGCCGTAAACAACCAGGCGATGGCCGCCAAGGATCATTTTTTGCACCCAAGGCATATTATACCAGCGGAGGGTGATGGGATTGCTGAGAATGCCACCATTGTCATCCTCGAGGATCGCTTCAAAAATCCGGCGCGGGCCGAAGCGTTTGTAGCTCGTCTTTTTGACCACGCCAAAGAGGCAGACGGCCGACTCCGAGGGACTGTCCGGAAAGCGGTCGAACTTCCTGCGGTCCTCGTAGCGCCTGGGGAAGTGGCGCAGCAAATCCTCGAGCGTGAGCATCCCCAAGCGCCGCAAGGCGGCAACGCGGCTCGAGGGAACCCACGGCAATCCATCCAGCGCAGTCGTGGGAGCGAGGAGGCTCATTCCGCGTGACGCACTTCGACGATCCTCAGTTGCGGCTCGGCCCGGCCCTGCCAGACATTCCAATCCAGCGTGTAGGCGATATCCCAAGGCGGGCGCGGCATGGAATTCACCGGGGCATTGAAAAACACGGCAGGCACGCGGCGGCGACCGCACTGGAATTCAATACGCAGGTGTTTTTCTTTCATGACGCGAGGCTCGCCCGCAGGGGCAACCGCACGCGAGAACATGAGCGGCTGGGGATTGGAATTTCCAAAAGGCTCCAGCAAATCCTGCGACTCCAGCACCGAGGCATCGATGTCGCCGAGGTCCAACTCGCAATCCAAGCGAAGGCGCGGCGTCAGCATTTCCTCGCTGGCAATCGCCTGCGCGGCACTTTCAAAAGCGTCCCGAAACGAAGACAGGCTCGACTCGTTCAGCGAAATGCCCGCAGCCATGTCGTGACCGCCAAACTTTTCCAAGTGCCCGGCACAATCGCGAAGCATGGTGACCAGTGGCAGACCCTCGATGCTGCGGCCACTGCCCTTGCCCGCCCCCGATTCATCAAAACCGATCACAAAGGTCGGGCGGTGATATTGCCGCATGATGCGGGAGGCCACCACGCCGAGAACGCCGATGTGCCAGTCCCGGCTTCCGGCGACAATCGAAGCCTGGGTGTCGGGATTGAAATTTTTGGCGACCCATTCCTCGGCATCACGAACGACATGGCGCTCGACTCCTTGGCGCTCACGGTTGTGGGCATCCAACCCCTCCGCGAGCCTCGACGCCTCGGCGGGGTCGTCCGCGAGCAGAAGCTGAAGCGCCTCCATGGCAGGACCAAGACGGCCGGCGGCATTGATGCGGGGCCCCATGCGGAAGCTGATATCCCCTGCTTTCACGGGCGTGGGGACATCCGCCACACGCTGGAGGGCGGCCAATCCCGCCCAGCGGGTGCGCTCCATTTGACGGAGGCCGTGGCTCACAAAAATCCTGTTCTCGTCCACGAGAGGCATGATGTCGGCGACCGTGGCCAGTGCCACCAGATCGAGATATTCGCGCAGGTCGACGCCTTCCACGGGGCGGGCTTTTAAAATGGCGTGGGCAAGCTTGAAGACAACGCCGGCACTACAGAGGTAGTGAAACTCCGCGCCGCACTTGGGATTCACCAATGCGACGCAATCCGGGCGCTCGGCCCCGGGCTCGTGGTGGTCGAGCACAATGACATCCACTCCGCGCCGGCGCAGAGCCGCGATCTCCCTCACCGAGGTCGTTCCGCAATCCACCGCCAGCAGCAATTGCGGCGCGTGCATTTCCAAGCAACGATCGACCCCCGCCTCGCTCAGACCGTAGCCCTCCTCGGCCCGCAGGGGCAGGAAGCAGGGAACGGTGGTTCCACAGGCTTTGAAAAAACGCGCCAGAATGGCCAGCGAAGTGATGCCGTCCACATCATAGTCCCCGTAGAGCACAATGCGCTCCCGGCGATCCATCGCGGTCAGGATTCTTGCCACGGCCGCCGCCATTTCCGGCAACTGCTCGGGCGCGCTCAAGGAACGCAGACGCGGCTTGAGATAGGCCTCGGCGGAGGCTCCATCGGCAACGCCGCGCTTCAAAAGCAACTCGGCCAGAAAGCCCGGCACTTCGGCCTCGCGCCTCACGCGCGAGAGCGACGGGGCATCGGGTGCCGAGGGAAAAATCCAACGCCTTTGCATGGCAAGCCCTCAGGCGGAAGCCCGGCCTGTTTTTTTAAGAAGACGGCGCTGGAGTTCCTCGAGGCGCTTGATGCCCGGTGCCCAGGAAAAATCCGTCTCCCGCACGCGCTGCGAGAGGATTTCCGCCTCTCCGGCGGGGAGGAAGAGCGCGCGCTTGACGGCATCCGCCAGGGCAGGGAGCGAGTGGCGATGGAAGACGATTCCATTTCCCGCGCCGGAGACGGGATCGAAGTCCCGCACCAGATCAAGCAGGCCGGGGCAATACTCGAGAACAGGAACAAGACCATTGCGCATCGCCTCCGCCACAAAAGCTCTCCGAGGTTCCAACGCTCCCGGAACGAGGACGAAGTCGCAGGCCGAAAGTGTGCGCGCCAGTGCCACGCCATCCACCTCGGGAAGGTGAACCAACCTCTTGGCATGACGCCGCAGCGCGACATCGAGGCACTCATGCGAGGTCTCCGCCACAGGCCCGAGCACAAGCACGCAAAGGTCGGGCGACGGAACCAAATCGAGGGTTTGCAAAAGCAGGTCGATGCCCTCGCCAGCCGAGGAAACCGTGTCCACCACAAACACACGGGCCGACTTGGAGTCGGCAGCGGGAAAGAACTCGCGGCGCGCGGCGAGACGCGACTTGGCGTCGCTCTTCACGACGGGCAGGTCTTTTTCATCGAATCCCGGGGCGATGGCCTCAAGTTTCGCCGCATGCTGGCGCAGGACATTTTCGAGGCCGCAGCCGTGAGCCGGCGTTTGCGCCTCGGCCAAAAACCGTCCACCCGGAAGCAGAATGGCATCCGCAAAAACGATGCCCGCCTTGAGGAAGTTCATGCTGCCGTAAAATTCCAAACCATCCGCTGAAAAATAAGACCCCGGCAGGTTGGTGAACGCAAAGTCATGGCTCCAGAAGTTGCCTTGATAATCGAGCGAGAAAGGCGAGAGCACCGTCGGGACGGCCAGCTTTTGGTCGTGGATGAATACCGACGCCATAGCAGCCTGCCACCCGACCAGATGAACGGTATCGGGCAGGTTGAGACGGGCGATTTCTGTCACGCATTTGGAAAAGAAAATGAACCTCGCCGCGTTGTCCTGGTAATCGCGTCCATCAGTTCCATAGAGACCAGTGCGGTCGAAATACTCCTCGCGCTGGATGAAGCGCAGCTTGACTCCCTTGGGACCGGCGGCCTCCCAGACTTCGCAGGAAAGGTTTTCCGTGCCAACCGGCACCGAGAACCTCGTCTTCGAGCGTTTCGCCCCGAGCGCCTTGTTTTCCCTGATGCAGCGGAAGAAGGGGAGAACCACGGTCACCTCATGACCTGCGGCGCCGAGATGGCTCGAAAGTCCCTCAACAAAATCCGCAAGCCCGCCGGAATTTGAAACGGGGGTCATTTCGCTGGCCGCAATGAGAATCTTCATCCCTTCATCCTGCAAAACACCGGACCCGAAAGTCGATGGAAAACAAAAAAAGACCCCGCCGAAGCGGGGTCTTTCATAAACCTAAACCAAAAACCAAAAGAGTTATTTGCCGGCTTTTTCTTCGATGTATTTGATCACATCGCCGACGGTCTGAAGTTTCTCGGCGTCCTCATCGGGAACTTCGACCGAAAATTCCTCCTCGAAGGCCATGACGAGTTCGACCGTATCGAGAGAGTCGGCTCCGAGATCCTCGATGAAGGAGGCTGTGGGCGTGACCTGTTCGGCGTTCACTCCGAGTTGCTCGACAATGATATCTTTGAC
>JBJTGE010000220.1:0-2659 GCA_046093785.1 Spartobacteria bacterium | reverse complement strand
ACAACGCCCCGACGCGTGCAAAAGTTTAGAACAGGGCGAGGTTGCCGGTGCGCCACTCCTCGCTGACGAGTGCGGCGCGAAATCCATTGCGGGCCACGGAGGCAAGCTCCTCTCGGGAGAATCCAAGATGGGTGGCGAGGAAGAGATACTCGTCCTCGAGGGTGTTGCCGAAGCTGATGGGGTCGTCGGTGCTGAGCGTGCAGGGAATGCCGGCGTCGAGAAGTTGGCGAATGGGATGCCTGTCGGGAGAAGGCACGACGCCGAGCTTCACATTGCTGATCGGGCAGACATCCAGCATGATCCCCCGCTCGCGCAGGAGGGCTATCACCGAGTCGTCCTCGATGGCTCGGACACCGTGTTCGATGCGCTGGGCACCGAGATTTTCCACCACATGGCGAACGAAATCCGCCCCGCAGAATTCGCCGGCATGGGCCTTGGTGAACTTCCCGGCATCCCTCGCGCGGCGCCAGTAGTCGGCCGCCCAGTCACCGAGCGGAGCAGGCTCCAAACCGTGAAGGTCGATACCATCGAGGCTGGGCCAATGCAGGGCTTGTTCCAAAACAGGGGCCATTTTTTGGGTGTAGCCATCATGGTGGATTCCAAGAAAAATTCGGACCTCGAGACCCGGAGGAACCGCACTGCGAATGGCATCGCAGACCTCGCGACCATCGAGGTTCATGAAGTCGATGCAACCCGAGGCAAAGCTGACTTCCATATACCGGATGTTGCGCCGCAGCCGGTCCGAGAAAACCGCCAGCGCACAATCGTGGTAGCGTTGCGCGGAGGTGAAGAAATCCCCTGCGTAGCCGAGAAGTTCGGACTCAAAGTGGGCAAAGTCGCGAAAGCGGAAGTCCGGCGCCCATGAGGCGGGCACGGTCCCGTATTTTCCGGGATTGGCAGCCTGAAGAAGCGACCATGGGAGGGAGCCCTCGATGTGGAGGTGGGTTTCCGTTTTTGGCAACGCCTGAATGTATTCGTGGATATCCATTTTTTCAGGAAAGGAGAGAGCGGAGCATGGATTCGAAATCCTCTGCGGCATTTTGACTGGTCGTGGAAGCTCCCGCGATACGCGCCCGCCTGCATGCGGCGGCATGAGCGACAGGATCGGACGCCCAGTCGAGAAGAATACCAGCCAGATCCGCAGGCTTTGAGGGATCGATGACCAGTCCGGCATCCTGCTCCGAGATCAATCGCGCCGCCTCGGAATCCGCCGGGCCTATGAAAAGACAGGGACGCCCGGCCGCAAGAACACCGTAAATCTTGCTGGGAACCACGAGACCACAAAGGTTCGGCCGCATGGTGACGAGGTGGGCATCCCCCGCCGAAAGACTCTCGGAGAGCTTGGCCGCAGGCTGCGCAGGGAGAAATCGAACATTCGTCAGCCCCCGCTCGGAAACGGCTCGTTGGATTTCGGAGCGTCTCGGTCCATCGCCGATCATCAGAAAAACGATGTGCCGACCTTGGAGATTTTCAGCAGCTTTGAGGACGGCATCGAAATCATGCGCGAGGCCCATATTGCCCGAGTAAACAACCACGAAATCCCCCTCCAGATGGTGTTCGCAGCGGAAGGGATTGTTTTTGCGGTCGATGGGTGTAACCGGCGGTGCCCAGTTCGAGATGTTGAAAATCCGCGCATAAGAGACTCCGCGCTGCACGAGTCGCGAGGTCATGCACCGCCCAATCGAGACAACGGCATCGCAGCGCTTGAGTGCCATGGTGGAAACAGACCGCAGCAGACCAACAAGCGGACTGCCTTTGGGAAGCACACCGATTTCCTCGGCGACCTCGGGGTAAAGATCCTGAGCCCAATGGACGACCTTGTTGCGCTTGAAAAAGCCGATCATCGGCCCCAGCACAGCCAACATGGGCGGATCGGTCATCGTCACCACAAAGTCTGTCCTCCGCAGGAGCAAGGCCCTCACAAGCAGCCAGGGAATCATAAGAAAATAACTCGCTGCCCTCTGAATGACGCTGCGCCGTGAGAGCGCCGCCCCGGCGCGGTGGATGCGCACGCCTCCCCGCTTAACCGATTTTGGCTCGCCCGCCTCTCCCGTGCAGAGAACAGAGACATCCCATCCCCGCCCGGCAAGGCTCTCCGCGATGTCGCGCAGCATTTCGCCGGTGGCGCCGTTGGATGGCGGATAGACTCGATTGATGAAAAGGATGGATGGCATGTCAGGTGCCCTCTGGCGTTTGGGGTTGTTTAACCCATGGAGTGATGCCGTGGAAAACCCAATAGGCAGGAATTTTCCACATTTCGATCCGGGCCCATTCATCCTCCTGCATGCGACCGGGAGGCGTGTCCCACCAACCGATACGGGATGTGGTGACGCCGAATTCAATACTTGGGATCTGTTGCTGAAAAGTCGCCAAGGCGCGGCGGGCATGGAATGAAGAGGTTACCAGCAACGCCCGGCGCACGCCGGAGGCCTCCAGCAGCGGTTTCGCGAATTGGGCGTTTTCCCATGTGGTCTTGGATTCCTTCTCGATCGTGATGCGATCCTCGGGGACACCCGCCTGCAAAAGAGCGCGGCGGTTTGTGGGGTGGTCACCCGTGCCGATGATGAAAACACGCGGAGCCACGCCCTTCTGGTAGAGACGCGCGGCGAGGACCGGCCGGGCCTGGGATTCACCGCCAAGAACAACGATGGCGTCGGGC
>JBJTGE010000219.1:0-7398 GCA_046093785.1 Spartobacteria bacterium | reverse complement strand
CATCAGGGTTTCCCCCATTGTGAAAAATTCTCGACTGCTGCCACCCGTAGGTGTCTGGACCGTGTCTCAGTTCCAGTGTGGCTGGTCGTCCTCTCAGACCAGCTACCCGTCATAGCCTTGGTGAGCCGTTACCTCACCAACTAGCTGATAGGCCGCGAGCTCATCAGGAAGCGTCTTGCGACTTTGACTTCGGAAAGATGTCTTCCCTCGTCATATGCGGTATTAATTCGCCTTTCGGCGAGCTATCCCCCACTTCCCGGCAGATTACTCACGTGTTACGCACCCGTTCGCCACTGGGTTGAGCGTGTATTGCTACAAACTCAACCCCGTTCGACTTGCATGTCTTATCCACGCCGCCAGCGTTCGTTCTGAGCCAGAATCAAACTCTCCGTTGAAAAGTTTGTCCCTCGCGCTAAACGAGGGAAATTTTTCTGACTATTCATATATGCAGTCCTGTGAGACAGGCTCTGCAGTATGATGTCGAAGCTTTAAAAAAACAAAATCGACGAGAAACGCACAATTCAGCAATTGCTGTATAATTGTCATTTCTATATATTGCGTTCTGAATTTTACCGACTGCGGCAAAATTCGAATTGGACTTTCAAAAATCTGTTTCACTGCGAACCCGTGGTTGCTTGGCTTTTTTCAGCCTTACTACTGACGTTATTAGAGATTCGCTTGAGATCAATTCCGCTTGGCAGTGGTGCCAGCGGAATGAAGACCATATTACAGCCGCAAAAATGGTCAACAGCATTTTGAAAAATATTTTTTTCAGGGTTCCCGGGCAGCAAAAAAATTTTTGAACAATACCAGCGCAGAGTTAGGTTTTAAGCGCATCTCAAGGCGTCAACATGTTTTTTGTCTCCCGAAAAAATTTTTTAAAAAATTTTTCTGAACGGTGTTTTTGCGTCCCCTGCTTGCGTAAATTTCCGGCCCTTGGGATTGTGTTTTCCCAATGAAAAAAGAACTTCAACCTGGCGATACGGCACCTGACTTCACCCTTACAGCGGTAGGCGGCACCTATGGAAACGGGGCACCGGTGAGCCTCTCCTCACTTCGAGGTCATCCAGTGGTGCTTTATTTCTACCCCAAGGACGATACTCCCGGATGCACGACGCAGGCCTGTGGAGTGCGGGATCACTACTCTGCGTTCGTTGCCAAAGGGGCATTGGTATTCGGCGTGAGCGTGGATTCGCCAAAGAGCCACGCCAAGTTTATCGCCAAGCACGGGCTTCCGTTCCCTCTCTTGAGTGATGAGTCGCGCGAGGTTGTGGAAGCTTACGGCGTGTGGGTTGAGAAAAGCATGTATGGTAAGAAATACATGGGCACGGAACGCTCGACCTTCGTGATTGCGCCGGATGGAACGATCCGCTCGATCCACCGCAAAGTCCAACCGGCAGTCCATGTGGACACTCTTCTCAAAAATCTATGAAAACTCCCGAACCCAACGCCCTCTTGAAGCTCTACGACAGGCTCTCCGCCTTGATTGAGAAACTTCCTGGCGGGTTGCAGAAGCCGATTCTGCGGGAGCTTACTCCGATACGGGAATTGTTCCTCGAGCAGCGTGCTCCTCGTCTTATGCTGAGTGGCGGAAGCACCCAAAGTGCCCCTTCCCTGCTTGCTGCGATGGGGGCTTCGAATATTCACTGCGGCGAATCGGAGCAAGGGTGGCGTTCCTATCAAGGTGGGTTGTCCGGGGCCACGGCCAAGATTCTGGATGCTCGAAATGATGCGCCCGATGCGCACTGGGAGGCAGGCGTTGCGGCCGGGAGGCCCGACATCGCGCTATTCCTGCAAGATGAGGACATGCCTGAAGCCGAGTGGCAGAAGTCGATTCAGCGGGCGGGGTCATCCGGCGCGCCCGTCATTGCCCTTTCCTCGACGGCGGAGTCTGCGCGAAAGCTCGGCGAGCGTCTGGACATGGCTTCGGAGCTGCGCGGGAGGATTCGTGCTGTGTGCTCCCTCGATGATCCCGCCTTTTTGGAAATACTCTGTGCGGCGCTGCCCGCACCGGCCCAACTGGAGTTCGCACGCCTGACGAATGCGCGGAAGGCGCAGGCTTTTATCGCCTCCTCGTTGTTGAAATCCTTCAGCGCGGTGTGCGGTGTGATCGGCCTGCAGCCTATTCCTCTCGCCGACTTGCCGGTTCTTGCGACACTTCAGAGCTTGATGGTTGGAATGATCATTCACACGACCGGTCGACCGGTAACGCTGAAGCTCGTCGGGGAATTCCTCAGCGCCCTTGGATTGAGTGTGGGAGCCGGGTTTATCTTCCGCGAAGCGGCACGGGTGGCGGTGAGGATCGTGCCCTTCTGGGGAAATGCTGTCTCCGGCTTTGTGGCCGGAGCGGGCACCTACGCAATCGGTCGTGCCGCGATCGCCTATTTTGTGGACGACTCGCCTATACAGGAGACGCGGCGCATTTTTCTCTCCATGCTTCCGAAAAGCCGTTCCACGACCAAACTTCCCTAATCTCCAATCATGCCCGCCGCCGATCCTGAAGCCGCCCTCAAGCGGAATGCCATTTCCGAAGTCAAAAAAATCTACGCCGAGCTTGCGGCCCTGCCCATCGAGCGCTCCTGCACGCTTCGGACCGAGTGCTGCCAATTCCGCCTCACGGGAAAAACGCCCCATCTCACGCGGGGCGAGGCTCTGATCGCCGCCAGAACGCTTCGCGCCGCGGGGCGCAAAGCCCAGCCCTCAAGGCCGGATGGGGCCTGCCCGATGCTCGACCCCTTTACTTCGCGCTGCCTGATCTATGAGAACCGCCCCTTTGGTTGCCGCACCCATTTTTGCGCGGCGGCCGGCGGCCCCTATGCTCGAAAGGATGTGGTGCATCTGATCCACCGTCTTCAAGAAATCGACGAACGCCTTGGCGGTGACGGCGCCGCAAGCCCCATCGAGGATGCCGTGGCGGATGCGCTGCAGGCTTGCCAGTGAGGGCGACTGGGCTTAGCCCGATGCGAGGACAATGGATCAAGCCGCTTTTCACTTTATCAATACCCGGCTCACCAATCCGGTGCTGGATATTCCCATGGCGGCTTTGTCGAGTTGGGCGGTCTGGTGGCCCTTGGCGATACTTGCCGGATTGGGAATCCTCCTGCGCGGAGGCTTTCACGCACGGGCGATGCTTCTGGCCGCCGTGCTGGCTGTGGGCATCAATGACGGACTCGTCTGCAGGACATTAAAAGAAATGGTGGGCCGTCCGAGGCCCAACGACACCGTCAGCGGTGTGCGCACCGTTGATCTCGCGCGGGCCACCCCTCGCCTTCTTGCAGTGGCTCTTCCGCTGCGGATCAAAACTTCGGAGATCAAAGCCCCCCCCAGTCGCGGCAAATCCTTTCCCTCCTCGCATGCGGCAAACTGCTTCGCTCTGGCGACGGTGATCTCCGTATTTTACCGGAGGCGCGGATGGGTTGCATTTTTTCCTGCGGCGCTTGTAGCTTTCAGCCGCATGTATGTGGGAGTTCACTGGCCTGTCGATGTGCTCGCGGGATGCTTGATCGGAATCCTCTGCGGGCTTGGATCTGTCTTTGTTTTGAAAAAACTCTGGCAACGGTTCGCCCCGACGATTCTCCCCACGCTCCACAAAGCCCACCCCGATTTTTTGAATTCATGAAACCCCGCTCTGTCTTTGTTTTTCTAACGGCTGTCGCGCTTCTGCGCTTGGTCTGGCTGGCGATTCAGGGCGTCTCGGCGCAGGAGGCGTATTACTGGATGTGCGGATCGAGGATGGCGGCGGCGTTTTTTGATGGTCCACCGGGAACGGCTTTTCTCGTCCGCTTGATTGGTGCCGCAACAGGCGACTCGCTCGAGTTGATACGGTTGGCGTGGCCTCTGCTCGGCTTCATCGCGGCCTGGCTGGCCTGGTTGCTGGCGCGCACTTTGAGCAACGATTCGGCGGCGGGTTGGACTGTGGTGGTCTTGAACGCGCTGCCTTTCTTCAACGAGCAGTGCGTGACGGTTGGACCGGGGGTTCCGGTTATGATTCTCACACTGGCTGGAATGCTTGCCGCTTATTCCGCTGTGGAGGGCCGTCGTCTGGACTGGATTCTCTCGGCAGCACTCATTGCGCTGGCCTGCCTGTTCCGCTACGAGGCCGTGCTGGTGGGGCTGGGATTGTTCATCACGGTTCTCTCGGTGCTTCGCAAAAAGGAAACTCCCGACCTGCTTGCGGCAGCCGCTTTGATTCTGCTTCCCGCAGCCGCCCTGTGGGCTCCCATGGCATGGAATGCCGCGCTCGACTGGATTCCCGTGGCGGGCGGCACATTCCAGACCTGGTGGCGTCCGCAGCCCGGCGGATGGTCGCGGGATATTGTGGAATACTTCCGCCAATTCTCCTTCGCGATCGGCCTCGCGATGGCTGGTGCTTTTGCCGGGGTTGTCTGGACCGCATGGAGAAAACAGGGACTGGCGCGCTTTGTTTTGGTCACCGGCGGCCCCGCATCGATCTGGGCGCTGTATCAACTTCTGATCGGCCGCGACTTCTCGGCAGCGGCGTGGATTGCCACTGTGCCGCTGCTCATATTTCTGGCGGATGCCGGCTCGCGCTGGCGCTGGACGGGTCTGTGTGGATCGGCCGCTGTGGTTATCGCTCTGATCTCAAGCGGACTCCTGCTTCACGAGGAGAGCCTGCAGCGAGGTGTCTGGAAAACTCTGGCTGCGGAAATGCACGCTTCCACGCGGGAGATGCCCGCCAGCGAAGGCGGCGGGTTCCTAATCGCCGAGGATGCGGATCTCGCCTCGCTGCTCGCCATTTATTTCAAACCCGCAACGCCTTCGGAATACCCGCCGGTTTTTGTTCCAGAGTCCCCTGCCCTCACGAGCCAATTCGGCATTTGGCCCTCGTATGGAAATTTCATCGAGACCGACAAGGCGGTGGATGAATTGTTCACGGAGCAGAAAGGCTACAATCCCTTCATCGGCCGCCATGCCCTCTACATGGGCTCGGAGCTGCCGCAGACGGTCAAGGGCGCGTTCTCCGAGGTAAGGCCGCTGCGCGACATCAAGCTGCCGGATGGCAGGCACATGGTTGTTTACCTGTGTCTGGACTATCAGACGCTGCCGCTGTGAACGCGGACTTCAGTGCGTCGCGACGCCAGAATTCCGCAAGGCCTCGCCGAGGCTGGATTCGCGGGTAAGCAAGCCGGCGAGGTAGTCGTCTTTTTTCGGCATCGCGGCGGCGCGCTGGATGTTCGACGGGTTTTCCAGGCGGGAGAAAATGGCGGCTGCCACCTTGGATTTCGGAACCGATTTTTCGCCATAGCCGCCGGGCTTGTTGCTCGACCAGAAGCGGACATGCTCCACGCCGTCCTTCGTTTCCATGCCGAGATAAACCACCAAGTGCCCCCGCTCTTTTTTTCCGACATCGGTGGACCAAAAAATCTTCAGGAAATCACCCGGACGCGCGTCCTCCCAACTGGTGAAATTTTTTCCCAGACCGAGTTCGTGGAAGAGGCGGGCCGTGCCAGGGCCGTTGGCATTCCATCGCCCCCAGATGCCGACTCCATCGGGCATGGCTTTGGGCAGGAGGTCTTCGGATGAGGATGTGCCCGGCGGGCAGAAGCCCTGTTTTTCGGCGGCGGCGAGGGTTTTCAGAAAGAGGAGATAAGTCGCCCCCGAGCAGTAACTCGGCTGCGCCTTGGAGCTTTCCACACGCAGGCCGAGTGGCGACACGGCAACGGCGCTGTTCAAGGCCTGATGGGCCTCGCGCGTGGTGGCATAGCCGCCGCCCTCGGGCATTTTGCGGATTTGCTCAAGCACAATGGCATTGAAATCCGCCGCATGGAGAGTGACTTTCGAGAGCAGCATGAGGGCCGACAGGAGAACAAGTTTCATGGGCCCTCAACAACGCCAATTTCACGATGTCCGCAAGACGCATTTTTTCGATTCTCTTTCTTCTGGCCTGTGTGGCCGGGGCGCTGTGGATGCGGAGTTGGATGGCGAAACGCCCGCTGTCCATGTCTGGCGGGCTTTATTTTCCAGTGGCAGTGGAAATTCCCGGCCCGCATTTCCTGCAGGGCGACCCGCGCTGGGGCTCTGAGAGTCTGGCGCAGACGGATGATTCCCTTGCGGAAGCAGGCTGTGCCGTGGCCTCGGCCGCCATGGCGCTGGCCTCCCGCAGGGTCGATACCGATCCGGGAAGGCTGAATGCCTTTTTGCAGAAAATGGACGGAGGCTACACGCCCGAGGGTTGGATTTATTGGGAGAAGGCGGCGGAGATAGATTCCAAGCGGGTCGGCACACTCCTGCCGCACTACGAGGATGCGCCGTCACACTTTCTCATCGACTGGAATCTCCTTCGCGGCAACCCCGTGATTGCCCGCGTGCGCTACCCGAGCGGCGTCACCCATTTTGTGGTCATTTGCGGAAAGCGCGGGTTCGAATACATCGTGAGAGACCCTGGCGAAGCGGGGATGGCGGGGCCGACGCTTTTGAGTGACCTCCCGCCACCCGTCGAGGCGCTGCGTTTTTACCGGGTGGATTGATCGGACTGGGATGGCAGGCTGCCGAGGAGCTTCGCACGGAGGGGGCGTCCCGCGAGTTGGGCATTTTGCGCGGAGAGTTTTTCAGAAACAGCCGCAGTGATCGTTCGGGCCGTTCTTCGTGCATCGGCGGCGAGTCCGGAGGTGGTGGCGTTTGTTATCAGGCGCGGCACGGCACCGAAGGGGCTGGAAAAAAGCGCACCCGGCTCGGCCTTTGATCCACCGGTCGTGTCCAGTTGCGCGATTCGCATGAGACGCCCCTTGGGCAGGACTTGAAACACCTCCACGCGTGCCTCGGTTTTTGTGGCCCCGAGACCGAAGCCGACCAGAGAACGCAGGGCGCGACTACCTTGGTGAACTCTCGTAAAATGCCCCTCGATCAACCAGGCCTTGGAATCCCTCACTTGTTCATTCCTGGAAATCACCACCGCAGGCCTGACATGTTTTGTGAGCCGCTCCGCCAGGCGGTCCGCAAACTCCCCCGAGAATTTTTGCTCAAACGCATCAAGCTCGGCTCCGCTCCGGTCAACGCGGAATTTTTCCCGATCCACCGTGAAGGGACGGACAAAAATCCTTTCAGGCACGCAGACCTTGTTCCCCCAGTCCTGACGGGAAACACTCACCGAGGCGCAGCCGCCGAGCATCAGACAGAGGAGCAGCATGAACGGAGTCGTTTTTGAAAAGATCATTCCAACAAACTCTCCAGCTTGTGCAAAACAGCAAGCTTCCTGCGTTTCTCCGCTCAAGTCTGCCGCAGCAAGGCCACCATCACTCCCTGGATCACGAGCTCCTGCGCAGGGATCAGGTCGGGGTAATCGGGATTTTCGGCGCGGAGATAGGGTTTGCCGGCACGGACGAGAAAAGTTTTGAGCGTGCTCTCGCCATCGATCAGCGCCGCCACCACGCGTCCGTG
>JBJTGE010000218.1:0-2043 GCA_046093785.1 Spartobacteria bacterium | reverse complement strand
ACCTCCGGATGCAAACTCAGGTGCACAGGGCAACTGCGCGCCGCATTTTCCAAAAGCGAGCGCTGCGGATGGTCCGCAGACAGTGGAATCGTAAAAACAACCGTCAGCTTGGCAATGCGCCGGGGCGGTTGCGGCGTCATTCCTTTCAGCACCTTCACCGTTGTCTTCCCAAGGTCGATTCCCTGCCGACGCGCAGAGATGCCCATTATGGTCAGCATACAGGTGCCAAGAGATGTCGCCGCAAGATCGGTCGGTGAAAACGACTCGCCGCGCCCCTCATTGTCCACCGGCGCATCAGTCGTAATCACAGTTCCCGAAGGCTCATGCCGAGCCTCGCAACGCAAGTCTCCCAAATACTCAATTGAAATTTCGACCATGCGAAAATTGCTAACATTCACTTGTGAGAATTGCAAAATTTTAGAACCACCTATCAACGCTGTGCGAGTCGCTTATGTAGACTTGGGAGGGTTCGTCCTCCGGCATGACCCATTTTTCAGCCGCGAAGCGGCGTGGG
Organism: Spartobacteria bacterium; assembly: GCA_046093785.1. Taxonomy (GTDB): domain Bacteria; phylum Verrucomicrobiota; class Verrucomicrobiia; order Chthoniobacterales; family Terrimicrobiaceae; genus UBA967. The sequence goes on along the minus strand of JBJTGE010000218.1, from coordinate 1,529 downwards.
CGGAGCGCGGCGTTGTGGGGAACGGGCGCTGCGGTGGTGGAGGCGCTTCAGGCTTGGGTCAAGCCGGAGGTTGACCCTGCTATGAAGCCGGTTTGGTCAACGATAAAAAAGCATCCCACCGCAGACCTCGTGCTTTTTTAAAGCGCGCGGATTGCGTTCTCTGTTCCCCCCGAATGCCCCCGCGGCTAGCGGGGCGGGGTCCGGGGGTGCCAACCCCCGTCTGGTTTGTTCTGCCTCTGAACTCGGTGGAGTGGGCGTGACACTCGGGCTTGGGGACGTTCTCCGCCAGAACTCGCAGGATCCATCGCCTGCGGCCCAACCTGCTATCCAAGGAGGCAGCGTGCCGCCTTCCTTCTGATGATATATGCGGAAACATGTGGCGGAGACAAACGGTTCAATCTCCAAAAGCGGGCCTTTTCTGCTTGGGCCCAAGGGTCAAAACGAACTCGTGCCGTCCCCGCCACAAAGTATCCCTCCCGCGAAGTCAGTCCTCGAGTCCTTCCACAGTGATCAAACCAAGTTGCTCGCCGGTGCATCGACCTGTTGAGATTCTCCAGAGATCCACGGCGAATTGTCGGGCGGCAGCCACGGCGCACTTCTTGCGTGCGCTTTTGCTTGTGGCTGCTTGCACGGCTTGAACAGGCTTGTAGTTGGGCTGCCATCTCAGAAGCCGCCAGATGCCTTCGACAAGGATATGGCGGACCCGTGGATTTCCGTGTTTGGTCACCGACCCTTGGCTGCGTGATTGGCCCGAAGAGTATTCGCTTGGACAGAGGCCGGTGTAGGATGAAACCTCCCGCCGGTTTTTGAAGCGGTTCCAGTCGAGGATTTCGCGGCTGAGTTCCTCGATGCTCAGTGCGCCGAATCCCTTGGGCCTGCGGCGGCGCTCACCGGCCTTGCGGAGTTCCTCGGTGAGTGCGTCGAGGCCTTTCTGAATTTCCAGACCGATCTCGCGCCAGTATCCAACTTGTGCGGCCAGTGGAGCGGGCAGGTGCTTTTGGAGGATTTCCCAGGAATCGTTTTCCCACCACTCGTCTGGCGCGGTGATGCCGTGGGTGAGCATGAGACTGCGGGCCCGTTTGAGGCAGCGCTGCTTTTCCTTGGAGCGGGACCAGCGCTGACGTGAGACGAGGCGGTCCATCTCTTGTTGAGGCGTGGGAACCGTGACGATTGAGAAGGCAGCGCTATTGCCTTTGGTGTAACTGTCGAGCCGCATGGCCAGTGTGCGTGCATCACGCTTGTCGGTCTTGACGCGCTTACAGCGCGGGTCGAGCCGCTCGGGCGTGACGACGAAATTATTGACGCCCATTTCCTGCAGGGTGCGATGAAGGTGATAGCCGAATGGACCGGCCTCGTAGCAGGAGTGAAGCTCAATGTCGGGGCCGCCGGAATCCTTGATGAATTTGAGAGCTTGATCCCACTTCATCTTGAGCGGGGGCTGCGGGGTTCTGTCGCCGATTTGGCGACACACAGTGATCTGGCTCGCGTGGACATCCAGACCGAATTTGATTTTGATGATTTCCTTGGCC
>JBJTGE010000217.1:0-8118 GCA_046093785.1 Spartobacteria bacterium | reverse complement strand
CGCGAGGGATTTCACACTCGCATCGCGTGCGACCAAGTCCTGACGCGAGGCGGAGAGGCGGTCCTGAAGAAGCGCAATCTCCTCTTGAAGGCCCTCGGCTTCGGACTTGGAAATCCCGCCCGCGCTGGACGCTTCGGCGATTTTCTTTTCGGAGGCGGCGAGTTTCTCGGCGAGTTCCTTGTTTTCAGCTTGGATTTTGAGGAGGCGGTCGAGATCGGGTTTCTGGGTGGCGAGTTGTTTTTGGAGATTGGATTTCTCGGCTTTGAGGGCTTCGAGTTCGGCTTCGTTGTCCTTCAGACGCTTGATGCGTGCGAGACCCTTGTCGCGTTCGGCGGCCACTTTGCGGCGATCCTCATCGGTGGCTGAAAGAACTTTTTTGCTTTCCGAAATGTAGGCGGCGGCTTTTTCAAGTTTTCCGACGAGGCGGGCGTTCTCCTCTTGAATGACCTCGTTTTCCGCTGCGAGTTGAGCAATGCGCTCCGATAGTTTCTCGATCTTCTTGTCTTGCGGTTCGCCGAGCTTGTTTTTAAGAGCGTTCCGCTCCGATGAAGTCCGCTGAAGGGCATCATCCGCTTGGGCGAGACGGGAATTCACGGCCACAAGCTCGGTTTTGGTCTTCTCAAGCTCCATCTTCACGCTGGAAAAATCCCCCTCGAGGGTCTCGCGCTTTTTTTTCTCATCCGAGTGAAGTTTTTGATACTGAGCGACCTGACGCTCCAGGCTGGCGATTTTTTCACGGGTGAAGTCGGAATCGACCTCCTGTTTCTTGGCGGCGGTCTCCTTCTGCCGACCGGGTCGGGTGGTCACGGCCGGCTCGGGGATGTCGATTTCAAAACCGCGCGCAGGAAGCGGATCCTCGTGCGCGGGCAGATTTTCGGGCTCGGAAGCAACCATGGCACGAAGGCGTTCGATATTTTCCTGGGCCTTGCGCATGCGGAAATTGACCACGATCTCCTGCCAGGAAGGGTCGTCCTTCCGCACCTGCTCAAGAATGGCGACGGTGGATGCATACGAGTTCATGGCATCCCTCAAACGCCCGTCGCGCTCGAATTTTTCTCCCGCCTGATAGTCTTGATAAGCCTTCAGGAAAAAATCCGAGGGGTCGCCTGCAAACGCGACCAGGCCTGAAGACAGACAGGCTGCGGCAAGAATCGCAAGGAATCGGGAGATCATTTCGAGGCGGACAAGAGGCGCGCATCCTGCCCAAGGAGGTCGAGGATATCAACACGAATCAAGACCGCCTCCCTTCCAAAATCGGCCTTGCGTTGGAGTGGCCACGAGACATGATCGGTGCATGAGCGAGCTGGAAATCTATGCAGCCGGTGTTCGCCAGCCTGAGAAAATGCTCGGACTGGCTCTGGAATTGGATGTGCTTCCGAACCTCCGCTACAAGATCGATACGAATCACGATATTGTTTACATGGAATTTGCGGGCGAAGTTCCGTCGGGAGCCACTCTGGAGTCGTTGTTCAAAAAGCTCGGCCTGAAAGCCCAGTTCGTGGGGCAAGTCCCTCCGACGGGCAGCTTGCTCAAGAAGACGCAGCGCATTTACTGAGGCGCCCGGACGATTTTTCATGCTTGGATTTTTTTCAAAGGCCTACCTGGCGTTTCTCCTGTTTCTCGGGGAGGTGGCGCAGCTGGCCGGAGAGACGATCCTTTCAATCCTGAGCGGACGCATCCGCCCGAAGCTGGTGGTTCAGCAAATCGCCGAGATTGGATTTCGTTCGCAATTGGTCGTGGTGGTCACAGGCGCATTCACCGGAGCGGTTTTCACTGCTCAGGCCTACTTTCAATTCGCGAGCCTCAATATGGAAACGGCCGTCGGCCCGGTGGTGGCTGTTTCGATGTTTCGCGAACTCGGGCCCGTGCTGGCCGGGCTCATGGTGGCCAGCCGCGTGGGTGCGGCCATGAGCGCCGAGATCGGAACCATGCGGGTGACCCAGCAAATTGACGCTCTGAGGGCGCTTGCGGTGAATCCGGTGGACTACCTCGTCGTTCCGCGCGCGGTGGCGATGTTTGTTTCCATGCCGTTCCTTGTCGTGGAATGCGTCGGCTGCGGGATTCTTGCCAGCTACTATGTGGGCGTCGAAGTCCTCAGCATTCCGGGCGTTTACTTTCTCGCAAACACCCAAAAATTCGCCGACTCGAGTGATATCGTCATGGCCCTGGTGAAAGGCTTTTTCTTCGCGGGAGTCATTGTGTTCATCAGCTGCCGCGAGGGACTGAATGCGAAGGACGGCGCCGTGGGCGTCGGTCGCGCGACCACAGCCACAGTCGTGAATTGCTCGCTCGCGATTCTGATCGTGAACTTCTTCCTCACCATGGCGCTCAACATTCTTTTTCCCGCCGGACAATGACCACCGAGCCGCTCATCCAAGTCCGCGACCTCGTCCAAAAAATCGGGGCACAGGAAATCCTCAAGGGCCTTTCGCTGGACATCCACAAGGGCGAGACACTCGTGCTCCTGGGCAAAAGCGGCGGCGGCAAAAGCGTGTTCCTCCGCCATCTCATCGGCCTCATGCGCCCTGTCTCGGGCAGCATTTTTTTTGAAGGCCGGGATGTGACACGACTCAAGGAGCGCGAACTCGAGCCGGTCAGGAAAAAGATCGGCATGCTTTTCCAAGATGGCGCGCTTTTCGACTCGATGAATGTCTTCGACAATGTGGCCTTCCCGCTGCGCGAGCGCGGCGAGCGCGATCCCGCCGTGATCCGGCACAAAGTCGAGGAATCCCTCGGTCTCGTGAACATGCGCGGCCATGACAAAAAAATGCCGGTCAATCTAAGCGGCGGAATGCGGAAACGCGTTGCTCTCGCGCGGGCGATCATTTCGCCGCCGGATGTCATTCTCTACGACGAACCCACCGCAGGCCTCGATCCCATCGTTTCCGACAGCATCAACAAACTCATCCGCCGCCTCCAATCCGAGCTGCATGTCACCTCGGTCGTCGTGACCCACGACATGGTGAGCTGCAACCACATTGCCGACCGCGTGGCCTTGCTGAACGAAGGGCGCATCTAGTTCACCGGCAGCACTGACGACCTCCGCAGCGCCACAGATCCGACGATCCGGGATTTTGTGGATGGAAGATCGGGCGAAACCATTTATTAGAAATCCACACATGAGCAGCGAAGACAAAGGCACACAAATCAGGGTTGGAATATTCATCCTCATCGGACTGGTGACCGTCGGGCTCATGGTCGTGTATTTCGGGCGACTCGGAGAGGGATTCGCAAACTACTACAATCTCCGCGTCGAGTTTGCCAATGCCAGCGGCCTGCTGCGCGGCTCCGAGGTCCTGCTGGCGGGGGCGAAGGTGGGCCGGATCACCAACGAACCCACCATCCTTCCGGACATGCGCGGCGTGTATGTCGATCTCCGCATTCTTGAGCAGGTGAAAATCCCGTTGGGCAGCTCATTTTCGATCGGCAGCTCGGGACTTCTCGGCGACAAATACATCGAAATCGCCCTCGACAGCGAAGGCAAGGAAACCGGCTACATCCAGCCCGATTCCGTGCTGAAAGGAACCGAAAATGCAGGCGGCATCGCAGGCATGGCCGCCGGCGCGGGCGAACTCATCGCCGACCTGCGCACCACCGTGGGGAATATCAATGCGGTTGTGAAAAAACTCGACGCGACCGTGCTTTCGAAATCCGAACTCGATTCGATCTCCGCCACCATGCGCAATCTGCAAACCACAACAGACCGCATCGCAGAAGCCTCGAAAAAATTCGATAGCACCCTCGACAGCGGCAAGGCCACGATGGACTCCGCAAAAAAAGCCGCCGACGAGCTCCAACAGACCCTCACCGCCATGCACAAGCTCGTCGATCAGGCCAAATCCGGAAATGGAGTCCTGGGAACCCTCATCAGCAACAAAGAAATGGCCAACAACCTCCGCGCCCTCGTGCTGAACCTCCGCAAACACGGCATTCTTTGGTATAAGGACACCAGCACACCACCAGTGACCGGGGATGCCACGGAGCCTTGACCCAGCCCGAGAGCGTTTGACTTGATTCCCGGCGAAACTAAACTGCGTCATACCGAATGAGCCAGAAATCGAAGCGAGCCGTTTTATTCATCTGCACGGGGAATGTCTGCCGAAGCCCGATGGCCGAGGCGCTGTTTCGTGAAATGTCGGGCGGACTCCGTGAAGTCGCTGTGTTTTCGGCCGGGCTGAGCGCTCCGAAGGGAGCCCCCGCAAGCCGCGATGCGGTGGATGTTCTCGGCGCCCAAGGCATCGACCTCTCGAAATTCCGCAGTCAGCCGCTCACCGAGGATTTGCTCGAGAAAGCCTCGCATGTGTTCGTCATGACGCGCGAACACCACCGCTTGGTGGATATGTTTTTTCCGGAATTCATTCACAAGGTCCGCCTGCTCCGCTTCGACGAAAAAGGCACACCCGATGTGCCCGATCCCATTGGTCAAGGCCGGGCTGTCTATGCCGAGTGCAAGCGCAGTATCGAGCAGGCCATGCCATCCGTATTACGAATCATTAACCAAAATCCCATGACGACATCCGCCGAGTCCCAAACTGAAACTTCCTCCCTTGCTGAAACCGACCCCGAGATCGCCGCCGCGATCGACAAGGAATACAAGCGCCAGTTCGAGCATATCGAGTTGATCGCTTCGGAGAATTTCACCAGCCGCGCCGTGATGGAGGCTCAAGGTTCGTGCCTCACCAACAAATACGCCGAAGGCTATCCCGCCCGCCGTTGGTATGGAGGCTGCGAGTATGTGGACATCGTGGAAACACTGGCCATCGAGCGCGCAAAAAAGCTCTTCGGCGCCCAGCATGTCAATGTGCAACCCCACAGCGGCAGCCAGGCGAATATGGCCGTCTATTTCAGCGTGCTGACACCCGGAGACAAAATCCTGACGATGGACCTCGCCCACGGTGGACACCTCACCCACGGACACAAGGCGAATTTCTCGGGCAAACTCTACGAAGTGCATCACTACGGCGTGAGCCGCGAGACCGAGACGATCGCCTACGACGCCCTCGCCCGCCAAGCCGAAGATATCCGTCCCAAAATGATCACCGCTGGCGCATCCGCCTATCCCCGGATTATCGATTTCAAACGCATGCGAGAGATCGCCGACGCCGTGGGAGCCTATCTCTTCGTCGACATGGCGCACATCTCGGGCCTCGTCGCCGGCGGGGTGCATCCCTCGCCCTTCCCGCACGCCGACTTCGTGACCACCACCACACACAAGAGCCTGCGCGGCCCACGCGCCGGTCTCGTGATGTGCAAAGAGGAATTCGCCAAAAAGATCGACGCCCAGGTTTTCCCAGGAGTTCAAGGAGGACCGCTCATGCATGTCATCGCCGCCAAGGCTGTATGCTTCCACGAGGCCCTGCAACCAGGCTTCCGCGATTATGCCCAGCAGGTCGTGAACAATGCCAAATCCCTCGCGGCCCGGCTCTCGAAACTCGGCCACCGCATCGTCTCCGGCGGCACGGACAACCATGTTCTTCTTGTTGACCTGCGCCCTGCGGGATTGACCGGAGCGGAGGCTTCCACCGTCTTGGACAAGGCCGCAATCACCGTGAACAAGAACGCGATTCCGTTCGACACCGAATCGATCATGAAAACCGGCGGCATCCGCATTGGAACACCCGCCATGACGACCCGTGGCCTCCGCGAGGACGACATGATGCAGGTCGCCGACTTCATCCACACGGCGTTGGATGCCCGCAACGACGAACCCCGACTCGCCGCCCTGCGCCGCGAAGTGACATCCTTCACCGCGCGGTTCCCTCTGCCCTGAGTTTTTCAGGCCCTGCGCGACTGAAGGCGCATGGCCTGCTCGAGCACCTTCCGGGCAGCTTCGTCTTGATCGACCAAGCTGGAGTCGAAGCGAAAATCCGCCACCGATTCGTAGGTGGGCCTTCTTGCCGACAAAAGCTGATCGAAGGTCTCGCGCGGATTCGGTGTTTGAAGAAGCGGACGCTTGCCGCTGCGGATCGCGCGCTCGAAGAGGGTTGAAGGTTCGGAATCCAGCCACACGACGATTCCGATTTTTTTGAGCGCCTCGCGATTGGCCTCGCGGAGAATGGCCCCGCCGCCGGTGGACAGAACAACTCCCGCCACGCCCACGAGATCCGCCAGCACGCGCTCTTCGATTTCTCTAAACCCCTCCTCTCCGCAGGCGGCGAAGATTTCCGGAATGCTCCGTCCCTCGGACTTCACAACCAACTCGTCGGTATCCACGAAGCGATGACCCGTGAGGCTCGACAGCCGTCGGCCCACACTGGATTTCCCGCATCCCATAAACCCGATGAGAACAAAATTTGGCAACATGCCGCGACTCTCGCACAGCGACGCGTCCGCTGAAATCATTTTGAGTCCGACTGGCATTTCCGGGAGCGGTTGCTATGGTGGGTGGATGTCGCGACCCAAGCTTATTTTCGGATGCCCCGAGACCTGCGCCGACTTGCTTTATGCCACCCATTTCCGTGCGCCGGATGCCTTCGCCTTTCTGGAGGTCGATGGAAAAAAACACATCCTTCTGAACGATCTGGAAGTCGATCGCGGCCGGGCGGAAGCCAAAGTCGATGCGGTGGACTCCTACTCGGAGGTCGAAAAGACAGCGCGCAAATCCCCCGACAAAAAACCATCCCAAGCCAAGGTGCTCGCCGCGTGGATCGCCTCGAAGGGGGCCGCTGAGTTGCGGGTTCCTGCGGATTTTCCGCTCGGGCTTGCGCGTGATCTGAAAAAGGAGGGCCTGGAATTGAAGCCCGTGCGCGGCTCGTTTTATCCCGAGCGGGAAATCAAATCCCGCCAGGAAGTGGCACTGATCGAAAAAGCCATCCGCATCGCCGAAGCCGGCATGACCCGTGGCATCGAAATCCTGCGCGCCTCCCGCATCCGCAAGGACGGCAGCCTGTCCTTCGAGGGCGACACTCTCACTTCCGAACTCCTCCGCATCGAAATGGAAACCGCCGTCCTGCGCCACGGCGGCGAAGCCCGTGGGGATACGATCGTCGCATGCGGCGAGCAGGCGTGCGACCCCCACTCGCGCGGCTCGGGCCCGCTTTTTGCAAACCAGTTGATCATCCTCGACATCTTCCCGCGCGACGCCCGCACCGGATGGTTCGGAGACATCACACGCACGGTCGTTCGAGGCCGCGCCACCGACGCGCAACGCCATCTTTGGGAGACCTGCCTCGAGGGACAAAAGCTCGCCCACGATGCCATGAAGCCCGGCACCGAAGGCCGCATCATCCACAACATGGTGAAAAACCATTTCGCCAGACTGGGCTATCCCACCGAAATCAAAAACGGCCGCTGGCAGGGCTTCTTCCACGGCACCGGCCACGGGCTTGGTCTCGAAATCCACGAGTCGCCGCGTTTTTCCGACACCACATTCCTGCCTGGTCAGGTCATCACGGTGGAGCCCGGCATCTACATTCCCGGCCTCGGCGGCGTGCGCCATGAGGATGTCGCCCTCGTCACAAAATCCGGCAGCCGTTTTCTGACCACGCTTCCGAAACCTTTCGAAATATGACCACCGCAGAGCGCGAAATCGCGCGCCGGCGAACCTTCGCCATCATCTCGCACCCTGATGCGGGCAAAACAACCCTCACCGAAAAATTCCTTCTCTACGGCGGCGCCGTGCAACTCGCCGGCAGCGTGACCTCCCGCAAAAATGCGCGCGCCACCACGAGCGATTGGATGGAACTCGAAAAACAACGCGGCATCTCGGTGTCATCCACCGTCCTGCAATTCGACTACCGCGACTGCGTGGTGAACCTCCTCGACACGCCGGGCCACAAGGATTTTTCGGAGGATACCTACCGCGTGCTGACGGCGGTGGATGCCGCCGTGATGGTCGTGGACGCGGGCAAGGGCATCGAATCCCAGACCCGCAAACTTTTTGAGGTCTGCCGCAAGCGCGGCGTGCCGATTTTCACCTTCATGAACAAACTCGATCGTCCCGCGCGGCCGCCGCTGGAGCTGCTCGACGAGTTGGAGTCCGTCCTCGGCATCCGCGCGCTGCCCATGAACTGGCCGCTGGGCGATGGACCCGAATTCCGTGGCGTTTTCGACCGCAAAGAAAAGTCCGTGCACCTCTTTGAAAAAACACCCGCCGGTGCCTACCGCGCGCCCGTCTCC
>JBJTGE010000216.1:0-2338 GCA_046093785.1 Spartobacteria bacterium | reverse complement strand
GGAGCAAAGCGACTACCGCGAAAACCGCCACCTGAATGTCTTCTTCGGCCCCACCAAAGAATACTTCGGCCTCAAAATCGGCATCCTCTGGTTCAACACCAGCGTCCTCATCCTCTCCACCCTCACCCTCTTCGCCGCCCTTGGAGTCATCCTCCGCAAGCAAATCCGCATGCGGGTGAGTTGATGTCACTCCCAAGGAAAATGGCCGCGCCGCAAGACCGCATGAGAATCCTCTTCATCAAACTCCGCCACATCGGAGATTCGCTCCTGCTCACACCCACCCTCGTCGCCACCAAGCAAAAGTTCCCTCAAGCCGAGATTTGGGTGCTCGTGCGTAAATCCTGCGACGGCATTCTGGCCGGCTGCCCGGAGATCGACCACATCCTCACGACAGCGAACCCCGACTCCTCCAAACGCGAAGCCAGTGACTGGATGGCCGACCTCAAACTCGCCGCCCTCCTTCGAAATACCCGCTTCGACTTCGTCTTCGAACTCACCGACAACGACCGCGCCCGCTTCTTCGCCATCGCCGCCCGCACCCCCAACCGCTGCGCCAACAATCACCGCACACTCCGCTGGTTCTGGAGGCCATTTTTTCATCATGTTTGCCAAACTCCGCGCTTCCGCAGCCACCAAGTTTGGAGGGATTACATCTGCCCGATGGAAACACTCGCTCTCCCTCCCGATCCCGGGCCGCTTCGATTTGCGGAGTCCCGAATGGCTCCTTGGCAAGAAAGCGAGTATGAATCTGGTGAACCATTCGCCGTTCTCCACCTTCATACCCGCTGGGAACGCAAGTCTTGGCCAATCGAACGCTGGGAGGCGTTGATTCCCCGCCTGCTTCAACTCGTTCCCCGTTTACTCATCAGTTGCGGTCCGGATGCCGCCGAGCTACAGTCCGCCCGCAGCCTTTGTGAAAAATTTGGCTCCGCCGTGCAAACGACGGCAGGCACGGCCAATTGGAATCAACTCCCATGGCTCCTACAGCGGGCCCGTTTTTTCGTAGGTGTGGACACGGCGGCCATGCACCTCGCTGCTGCCTGCCAATCCCCAACCGTGGCACTTTTTGGTCCATCGCCGATTTATGAATACCACCCTTGGATGGTTCGTTACTGGATGGTTCTTCCGGAGACGCCAATTCATCCCGAGAAATCCGCCTCATGCAGCATGCGGGATATCACCCTTGATACAGTCCTGGCAGCCTGCACCGAGGCGAACGGCTCGACAAACACCGCCCGGATTCCGCCTTCTCCACGCCACCAGCCACCTCAAAAAACCCTGTTTTTTTTGGCCAATCTCGACCCTCTGGATGGATCGGCACACGCCCTCTACTGCCTGCGAAATGTGATTTCGCTTTCAAAAAATGCCCCGCCTGATTGGAAGGTCGAGTTTCTCCACGCCTCGAACTCGCGCAGGGAGGACATTTTGAGACTCCACGAAGTGTCCGCTTGTCCAAACTTGGAATTGACCAGCCTGCCCCACCTTCGTCGCGTTAAGGGCTGTCCTCTCCATTTGAATGCAATTTTTCACCACGCGGTTCTTCAGCATCTCCGCAAGCGTGCGAGAAGCGGAGACATCGTTTGCACAGCGAGCTTTCCGGAAATGTTTCGTTTCATCGCCGGAAAATTATCCAACTCGGGCCTTCTGCCGGTTTACGAGATTCACCAACTCGAAATTCTATCCAGAGAGGAGGGGCACCGAAAATGCACACGGGAACACGAAGCCCTCGCCCTCGCACATCGCTTCATCACGACCTGTCGCCCTCTTGTTTCAATTTTTGAAACTAGATTTCCATCAACTCCCAGCCATAATCTGGGTTTAGCCGCCAGCTACACTCCGGTTCGGCAAAGTTTCCGAAAAGAGCAGTCTTTCAAAATTGGTTACTTTGGCTCGTTATCGCCAGAGCAAGGGGTGCCTTGGCTGGTTGAGAATTGGGAAAAAATCCGCTCGTCCTGTAGCCAAAACATCGCGTTGGAAATTTTTGGACGGGCCAGAAAACACGATGCGCTCCTGAAGGTTTCCGCAGACTCCGGGATTCAAATCCATGACCCCGTTCCGAGCAATGCAGTGCCTGTGGTGGCTGAAAGCTTGAACGCATTGATTATTCCGGCACTGGATCAAGCGCACCGCGCCCACCTTGCCTTCACCAAAGCCTACGACTACGCCGGCCTCGGGCTGCCGGTTCTCTGCAGCGACCTGCCGACCATTCGGGAGGTGCTGGAAGCGGAGCGCCATGCCCTTTATTTTCAGCCAGGAGATGCGAATGGCCTCGCCGGATGCATCGCGCGGTTGGCTAGAAATCCCGGTCTCGCCGATTTGATGGCAAGCAACCTCCGCC
>JBJTGE010000215.1:0-2028 GCA_046093785.1 Spartobacteria bacterium | reverse complement strand
GTTGTTTGGTTTTTTTTGGCCGGGGGGTTGTATGGCGCGGGGGTAGAGGGGGCAGAGGTTGTTTTTCCGGTGCCTTTGGAGAGTTACGGGGACGGGCAGGTGGCTGGTGTGGGGGCGAAGTTGCTGGGGCGGATTCAGGCGGATCCGTTCAATCTGGTGGCGACGCTCATTTTTTTCGCAGCGATTGTGCATACTTTTCTGGCGGCGAGGTTCCGGGCTGTTTCGCACCGGTTTGAGGTGGAGTGCGAGAGGATGACGGCAGGTGGCGGGCGGTTGATTTGCGGCGGTTGGACAGGAAGAAATTTGGGGCGGTTGTTTTTCATTTCCTCGGCGAGGTGGAGGCGGTCTTCGGCGTCTGGCTTGTTCCTCTCGGGCTCGCGATCCTTGTGATGAAGGGTCCGGGGGTGGCATCGCACTATTTGAGCGGGGTCAATTTCACGGAGCCGATCTTTGTGGTGGTGATCATGGCTATCGCCAGCTCGCGGCCGATTCTTCAGTTCGCCGAGGGCTCGCTGAAAAAATTTGCGGATTTGGGCGGGGGCAGTCCGGCGGCATGGTGGTTTGCGATTCTCACGATCGGCCCGTTGCTGGGTTCGTTCATCACAGAGCCCGCCGCGATGACCATCTGCGCGCTGTTGCTGGCTGCGAAATTCTACCGGCTGAATCCCTCGATGAACCTCCGCTATGTCACGCTGGGGTTGCTTTTTGTTCACATCTCGATCGGCGGAACCCTCACGCACTTCGCGGCGCCGCCTGTGGTGATGGTGGCGGGCAAATGGAACTGGGACACGCCGTTCATGCTCGTGCACTTCGGGTGGAAGGCCGCCGCGTGCATTCTGATTTCCAACACGCTCGCGTTTGTTGTCTTCCGGCGGGAACTTTTTTCGATGAAGTCGCCGCGCGCGAGTGAAACTGGAGCATCGGCTCCTGTGCCCGTGCCGATCATTGTTTGCCATCTGCTTTTTATCGGCTTCGTGGTCTATGCCGCGCACTATGCGGCCATGGTGGTTTTGGCGTTCCTGTTCTTCCTGGCTTTTGTTGCGGCCACGGAGCGGAATCAGGAGGCGATCAGTCTGCGTGGGCCTGTGCTTGTGGGCTTCTTCCTGGCGGGCCTTGTTATCCATGGCGGTTGCCAGCAGTGGTGGATCGAGCCGGTGCTGACGAGTTTGAATCCAACGCAGCTCTTGCTCGGGTCTACCGCGCTCACAGCCTTCAACGACAATGCGGCAATCACTTATCTGGCATCCCTCGTTCCCGGGTTTTCGGATCACGCGAAGCTCGCCGTGGTGGCGGGTGCCGTCGCAGGCGGGGGGCTTACGGTGATCGCGAACGCTCCGAATCCGGCCGGCCAATCGATCCTGCAATCGCACTTTGGGGAAAACGGTGTGAACGCGCTGAAGCTCTTCCTCGCCGCGCTGATTCCGACTGCAATCTGCGTGACGGTTTTTCTGCTGCTGCTTTGAAGCCTCAGTGCCTCGGCGCCTTCACCGTGCCGGCCTCGAGATCATCGCGGCGGCGTTGGATGATGCGGTTGCCGATCTCGAGGACCATTTCCTCGAGGAGGAGCCGCAGGTGGCTGCCCGCGCGGAAATCCGAGGGAGCGATATTTTTGACCCGGTCGGCGTGGGTGCTCAGTTGGTAGCACTTTTTGAAGCTCGTGCGCGTGGGATCGTGAGGGTTGTAAACGGCTATGGCCTGTCCGCCATTGCGGCGCATGACCGTGAAGCACGGCACATCGGTGGGTCCATCGCCGATGTAGATCATGTTTTGGAACGGCACCGGGCGCAGGGCGGGGTCCATGTGATCATTCACATCCTGATCGAGTTCGAGCATGCCCTTGTTGATGCGGAAGAGAAATTGGGTCTTCTGCGTGTGGCTGATGGCGCGTTTGGGAAAGGTGATGCGGTCGTGCTCGTCGGTCGCGAATTCGCAGCCGAAAATCTTGCGCACATACGGCGCGAGGCGGCTGCCCTCGATGAGCTCCTTCATGCCGGAGGACACGATGTAATGCTCAACGCGGATGCCATG
>JBJTGE010000214.1:0-3975 GCA_046093785.1 Spartobacteria bacterium | reverse complement strand
TCGAAACCGCCGTGAAGGAATATCCCAACTTCAAAGTCGCCGCCGCCGACGCGGTCGAGGATGTCGAGTTCGGGGTATTTGCGGCTTTCGTAGAAGGCGCCGTCGTGCCAGCAGATGGCGCTCCAGTCGTTGCGCGAGGCGGTAATGACCCGGCGAAGGGTCGTGGCGGCGACTTTGAAGTTGGGATATTCCTTCACGGCGGTTTCGATCATGCGCTTGAAGGCTTCGGTTTCAATGGTGCTGAGGTTGTGATCCACGCCTTCGACCTCGAAGCCGAGGGAGGCTGTGAAGTCCTCTTCGTTGCCGATCATGACATCCACATGCTTGGCGATCTCACGGTTCACTTCGCGGGCCTTGGCTTGGCCGCCGATGGATTTCCAGAGCGAGGGGCGGTAGTTGAGGTCGTAGCTCACGATGGTGCCGTATTTTTTGGCTGCTGTGACGGCTTCGATGGTAATCTGGGCGGTGGATTCCGAGAGGGCGGCGAAGATGCCACCGGTGTGGAACCAGCGGGCGCCGAGTTGGCCGAAGATGTGGTCCCAGTCGTAGTCTCCGGGTTTGAGTTGCGAGGCGGCGGTGTTGCCACGGTCGGGATTGCCGACTGCGCCGCGGATGCCGAATCCGCGCTCGGTGAAGTTCAAGCCATTGCGAACCGAGCGGCCGATGCCGTCGTCCTCGCGCCATTTGATGAACTCTGTGTCCACCCCGCCTTGCATGATGAAATCTTCGACGAGGTGGCCGATTTCATTGTCCACGAGCGCGGTGCAGACGGCTGTGCGAAGGCCGAAGCATTTGCGGAGCCCGCGCGAGGTGTTGTATTCCCCTCCGCCTTCCCATGCGGTGAAGTGGCGCGCTGTGCGGATGCGGCCCTCGCCGGGGTCGAGGCGCAGCATGACTTCGCCGAGGGAGATTTGATCGTAGAGGCAGGTGGATGGATCGCGGAGTGTGAGTGGCATAGCGGGTTAGGAATTAGAGGGTGATGGAGCGGAAATTCTGAATGTTCCAAGCGGGTTCGCCAAGCTCATCTGTGATGTGGGCGAAGCCTTCGATCTCGGCTTTGGTAAAGAGAAGACCGCCGTGGGTATCGGTGAGTTTGGCTGATTGAGCCTCGATTTGACCCGGCAGGATGCAGGCTTCGTTGCCTTGACTGAGGATATCGGCGAGGCAGGCTTTGAGATTTTCCTGCTGCGTGCGCCCAAGTGCGTAATCATGACCCCGCATGGCATCCGGGTGGATGCATTGAAAGAAAAAGGTGGAGCCGCGTTTCTCGGAGGCAGGCCCACGAGTTGTTCCGCGAATCGAAGGAAGAGAGCCGCCGATGAATGCTGCGTAAAGTTCGTCCACGAGACCGAGACCGTAGCCTTTGTGGGCACCGAATGGCAGAAGTGCCGTTGCTTTTTTGGGATCGGTGGTGGGCTTGCCTTCGGCATCCACGGCCCAACCGGGAGCGAGTTCCTTGCCCTCTCGGGCGAACTGCTGGACGCGGCCCATGGCCACGGTGGATGTCGCCCAATCGATGACGATGGGGAAACCTACCGCTGACTGCGTGGGGAAGCCCCAAGAATGAGGATTCGTGCCCATGGTCGGGGTCTTTCCTCCAAAGGGAACAACTTCAGATGTTGCGGAGGTGCAATTTGTGTAGGCGATGTAGCCTTTCAGGGCGGCGTCGATGACATATCCCCCACCCCAGAGGTAGTGGGTGGCGTTGTCCACACTCACCATGCCGACGCCGAATTGGTCGGCGAGTTGCATGCAGCGATCCATGGCTTTGTAGGCCACGGCCTGGCCGAGTTTTTTATGTCCATCCCAAATCTCGGCGGCCGCAAAGCGCGAGGGAAGGACTTCGATCTCCGCGCCGGGGACCCATCCTCCAACCTTGCTGCCGAAGAGGTCATCCAGGTGAAGGGCCTTGAGCGCATTGTGGGTGCGAATGCCATGGCGCGAGGCGCTGTGGCAGAAGCGCGAGGCATCGGTGGCCTCCTCGGCCGTGTAGCCGCGTTTCATGTAGGCGCGGCGCACGAGGTCATCATGGAGTTCGGCAGGAACGACAAAATACTCGTTGGGATTGTTCATCAGGAAATTTTGTTAGCTTGAGCGAGCGCGGGGAGGCCGGCGAGGACATTGATCATGTTCTGCACGGCCATCGTGGCTTGGCGAACGACATTCTCATGCGTGCGGGAGCCGATGTGTGGCGTGATGACCGTGCGAGGCGCGGTGAGGAGCGGGTGATCCGCTGGCGGCGGTTCCTCGTCCATGACATCCGCCGCATAACCGCCGATCGAACCCGAGCGCAGGGCTTCCAATAGCGCATTGGTTTCCACCAGTTCGCCACGGGCGCAATTGACCAGCAGCAGGCCGGGCTTGGTCAAACCCAGTCTGCGCGCATCGAGCATGTGGCGGGTTTTATCGGTGAGCTTCGTGTGGAGCGAGATGACATCCGAGCGTGAGCAAAGTTCATCGAGTGAGGCCACGCGCTCGACGCCATGTTTGGCGGCGAAATCCTCATCCCAGTGGTTGCCGAAACCGAGGACTTGCATGCCGAATGCCTTGGCCCGGATGGCGACCTCGCAACCGATGCGGCCGAGTCCGACGATGCCCATGGTTTTTCCATAGAGTTCATGGCCGGTGATGCGCTTCCAGTTGCCGGAGCGAACGAAATTCGCCTCCTCAACGAGATTGCGGCAGAGAGCGAGAAGCAGCGCGAAGGAATGCTCGGCCACGGTCGTGTGGTTCACACCGGGACAGAAGGTGACCGGGATTTTAAGATCGGTGGCCGCTGCGACGTCGATTTTATCCAAGCCGATGCCGTATTTGGCGAGAACCTTGAGGCGAGGCAGGGATTTCTCGAGAACTTTGCGAGTGATGGCATCGTCACCGCAGAGGAAGGCGTCGAAATCCCCCGCCAACTCGAGCATGCGTGCCTCGCTGAGCGGTCCGCGCTCGCGGATGATTTCAAATCCGGTGCTTTCCAGCAGATCGTGATGCGTGCCGGGGGTGTCTTGAAGAGAGGTAGTGGTGAGAAGGATTCGCATGAGTGAGAGAGGGAGTTCGGGGGATTGAATGGAAGCCGCTTTGCCCGATATTTACAAACCAGATTTGATAGCACGGACTGCAGCGACGGCAGGAAATGCTACTCGGCGTCCTGACTCCGAACTCGCATACGGGCGAGCCTTTCAGCAACGCATGGTGGAGCGAGTTGACTCACATCGCCACCAAAGCGGGCGACTTCTTTCATGATGCGGGAGCTGAGGTAGGTGTAGTCCTCCTTGGGTGTGAGGTAGACCGTTTCCAATCGCGGCTCCAGCTTGCGATTCATGAGGGCCATTTGAAATTCGAACTCGAAATCCGACACCGCCCGCAGACCGCGAATGACGGTGAAAACGCCATGCTCCCGGGCAAAATCCACCAGCAACCCCTCGAGAGGCAGGATGGTGATGGCCGGATCATCGCCGAGCGCCTCGCGCAGCATGGCAATGCGGTCCTCGACGCTGAAGAGCGGGCCCTTCGATTTGCTGGCCGCCACGGCGATGATGAGATCCGAGAACAAATGCGTGGAGCGCCTGATCACATCCAGATGGCCGAAGTGAACGGGATCGAAGCTCCCCGGATAAATGGCACGGCTTTTATTCATGGCTTGTGTGGCAATTTTTGGAAACCGTCCGAAGGTTGGAGCTTGCTCACATCGCCCGTTGTCTTCGTCGAGCGAATGGTATCGCGGAAGAAGTAGGCTGATGGTTTCAGGATGCGGTCGTAGGTTTTGGCATCCATCGTGGCGAGGCCGAATTTCGCCTTGTAGCCGTAGTGCCACTCGTAGTTGTCGGCGAGGGACCAACTGAAATATCCGCGCACATCGTAGCCGTCGCGGATCGCGTGGCCAATGGCAGCGAGGTGGTTTTTCATATACCAGATGCGCTTGGAATCGTTCGGTGTGGCGATGCCATTTTCGGTGATCATCATCGGCTTGCCGTAGCGGTC
>JBJTGE010000213.1:0-9327 GCA_046093785.1 Spartobacteria bacterium | reverse complement strand
CCGAGGCCTTGAGTTCCCTTGCTTGCATGACCATGACGCTTTCCATGGATGCAAAATACGGGCTTTCTCAAAATGAGTTCAGTGGAAAGTGTAAGATTTTTTTTCAGAAAAAATGATTGAGGGGGATACCTGAGTAGTTACCGCAGAATACCGTCTTTAAGCCACCTTCACCAGCAGGAGCGCCTGTCCACTTTTGCTCAGATGCCGACAAGGAGACGAAAAATACTTGACGGAAACGACGGCCCCACATACGCCTAGATAAATCGATATCGACTAATAAGAGCTCCATGGAAATTCAACCCATCACCTATCTGCTCGCGGCAGCGCTTGTCGCCTCCGCCAGTGTGGTTCAGGGTATAGCGGGCTTCGCATTCGGTCTCATCTGCGTTCCGTTCCTTTCCACCCTCTTTTCCCCGCCACAGGCCGTTGGCATCAATTTTATCATCGGCGCGGTTAATGTGCTGGTTATCCTGACAATGCTGATCCGTAAATTCTCGCTGCGTCGCATGGCGGGATGGACAGCCCTGAGCCTGCTCTGTGCGATTCCCAGCACTTTTTTGATCACCTCGATCGATCGTTCCACCGCCCTGTTCTTCATTGGCGCAAGCATATGCTTGGTGGCGGCATGGTCTATGAGTGTGCGGAGAAGCCAATCGGCCCTCTTTCGCCACCCTGTCACTGGCTATGGGGCTTCCATGCTTTCAGGCTTCCTCATGGGGGCCTTTTCCCTTGCTGGCCCGCCGATGCTACTTTTTCTGAGTAATTCAAACCTGTCCCAAGATGAGATCAAAGCCGATGTGCAGTTTTATTTCCTGGCTCTGTCTTTGTTTATCCTCCCTTTTTATCTCCATAGCGGAGTGCTGACATTGGAATCCGCACGGATCGGATTGATCCTGAGTTCTGTGGTGGTTCCATTCACCGCCTTGGGGGTGATGCTGGGTCGCAACATCCCCAAGCGCCATTTCGTCCGGATCGTTGATCTTGGTCTCATCGTCCTGGGTCTTTTCCTCGCCGTAAAGAACGCCACCTTTTTTTGAAATTCGCCATGCCACTTGAAGATCGCCGCCGACATCGCAAGCAGTCCAAGCACTATCGGATTTTGGATACTCTCCGGAAAGAGGGGCCACTCTCCAAGATTCAGGTGAGGCGGGCCACTGGATACTCGATGAGCACGGTGCTGGATGCGTTTGAGACGCTCACGCGTCAGCATCTCATCAAACCCGTTCAAGTCCACGCGACGGAAAAAACCCATGGTCGCAAAGCCTCCCCCTATGCGCTGCGCGAGGCCGCGCACCCCGGCATCGGATTCACCTTCAACCGACTCGGCCTTTTCACGGTGATAACGGGGTTGTCGGGGGCGATTCTGGCCCGCCTGATGACGCCACTGCCGGCGGCCCTGAACCGCGCGCGCTTTCTGGAAATCGTCACGGAGCATTGGCAGGAGCTTCGCGTCCAAAACCCCGGGCTCTGCCGGAAACCGGCGTTCGTTGCAGCCGCGATTCCGGGTGAAGTTGACGCTACTCGCGGGGTGCTTTGCCATTATTCGCTCATGCCATCGCTCGGCGAAGTCGATTTCCGCTCGATCCTTGAAGCCAACTTCCCGGATGCGCGCTTGGTTTTCGACTCGAATGTGACCGGATTTCTTCTTCACGCCGTTTCTGACAAGGAGGTCTGTGGTGGCCACCGGCGCGTGATGCTCGTCTCCATGCGGGCGGGTCTTTCGATTGGAACCCTTGTGGATGGTGAGATCGACAATGTGCACGGCAGTCTGGATCACATCAAGGTCGGCCGGGAAGACATCTCTTGCGTTTGTGGACGAACAGGTTGCTTGGGAACCCAGTTTTCCCATGAGGCCCTCGAGCAACTGGTGCAACGCTTCGAGGGAACGGCCGATCCCTTGAGTGCAGGGAAAATTTGCGCGCGTTACCGTAATGGCCCACCTGAATTAAGGACCCTTATCGATGCTCGTTTCGCACTGCTGGGAGAGGCCGTTCTGAATGCCATCAACCTGTGGGCACCGAATCTCGTTCTGTTCACCGGTGAACTCTTCGCGTGCTATGACGATCCCGCCGCCAAGCTCAAGGCGCTCATCACCGCAGAAAGCGGAGACCGGGATTTGAGCCCAAATCTTTCGCGCACCCGATTCGCCTATCTCGATTTCCCGACGGAAGCCGCCGCACTCGGCCTTTGTCATCGCGTGCTTCGCGACGATTTCCCCTACGCTGAGGAATGAGTCGAATCAAACACCCAAGACCCAATGAGTTTTCAATCAACCAAGCCGAACCGCGCCAGTCTGTCACCTTGGCTCATTGGCGTCTTACCCTGTTAAAGCCCAGCAACACATCACATCAACACACAAACATCATAACGCATCATGCATACACCAAGCGACCACAGTAACAAGACGGGCCACTATCGACTCGCCTGCCAGAATATCATCTGGGATGAGCAACGAATCGAGAAACGCGACTACACCGTGCAGGCCGTTTCCGAGGCGGGATACGAGGGAATCGAAATCGGGGCGCGTTTCCTCGATCTCGATCACCCGGATGAATTCAAGGCCGTCCTCGACGCGCACCGCATTCATCTCGTGGCGATCCATATCGGCTGGAACCCCTTTCTCGATTCCAAGCCCGGCGCGGAACGGCCGCCGGTCACCGAGGAAGTCGAACGCGTGATTCGATTCGCACGGATCACGGGAACGAAGTTCGTGAACATCAGTGGCAAGGACGATGACGCACAGTTGAAATCCGGAATCGCCAGCCTCAATCAGATTGGCAAGACATGCCGCGATAACGGGATGGTTCTCTGCTACCACAACCATGGTTGGGAGATCAGGGATGACGCCCGGATTTTAAGGGAAATTATCGACCAGACAGACCCCGCCTTGGTGAGTTTCTGCCCGGATCTCGGGTGGGTTCGGAAGCTGACCCCGGATTTCGATGGGATCCTCAAATTATTGTCTCCGAGGGTGCGCCTGGTGCACTTCAAGGAATATGTCGCCGATGGACTCGACTGCCTCGACAACGAAACGGAGTTCGGCCAAGGCATTCTTGATTTCGATGCGGCCTTCCAGGCACTGCGAGACCACGTGCGGCCCGACCTGTGGGTCATCGCAGAGCAGTGGAAATCAACGGTCAACCACCTGAGCCCTGAGGAAGCCATTCGGCGCAACTATCAGTTCCTGAAGAACTATTGCGATGCGAATCGGTAGAACGAATCCCCCACTCCGCTCCGCATCATTTCATCATCAACATCATTGGTTTCTAAGTAAGAAAAGATTAAAGACATGAAGAATAATAAACCGCTGGGAATCGCAATCATCGGCACCGGAAAAATCGCCGATAGCTACGCCCAAAGTCTTCTTGAAGAGCCGACAAAGGCCTGCCTGTTGGCAGTCCACGATATCGTCACGGAGCGGGCGGATGCGTTCGCTGCACGCTTCGGCTGCAAAGCATACCGCGATCTCGACAGTCTCCTGAGTGCTCCCGAGGTGGACATCGTGCTGAACCTGACGATTCAACAGGTTCATGCCCAGATTACGGAACAAGCCCTTAAGGCCGGGAAACATGTCCATTCTGAAAAACCGCTCGCAGGAACGCTTCAAGAAGCCATGGCCCTCTTGGAAATCGCCGAGGCCCGTGGTTTAAGGCTCTCCTGCGCGCCGTTCACCTTTATGGGCGAAGCCCAGCAAACTTTCCTGAAAAACCACCGCGAAGGCACGCTGGGAAAAATTCTGGTGGCATACGGAGAGGCGAATTGGGGACCCATCGAACTCTGGAATCCTCGTCCCATCCCTTTCCTGCAAAAAGGCGGCGGTCCACTTCTTGATGTGGGCGTCTACCCCCTCACACTCATGACGGCGGCGCTCGGTCCGGTGAAAAGCGTCATGGGACTTGCAAAGATCGTCCAGCCGCAGCGGCAAATCGCCACCGGTGATGAACAAGGTCGAATCTTCACGGTTGAGACCCCCGACCAGATCATCGCGGGCCTGGAATTCGAGAATGGAACCATCGGACGACTGACCGCCGGCTTTTGCAGCGTAAAATCCAAATTGGATAACGGCGTGGAATTCCACTACGAGAAGGGAAGTCTATCCATCGCTTCGCACATGTTTTTCAATCCTGCGGTCGAGCGATTCGATTGGGCCTCGAGGGAGTGGCAGACCATCCCCCCTGTAAAAAAGCCTTATGAGGGGATCCAATGGGGTCGCGCGGTCTTCGATCTGGTCGATTCACTTCAAAACGGCACCACCCAACACTGCACGGGCCGTCACGCATATCATGTCTTGGATATCTGCCTGGGGATTATTGAGTCAGCTGAACTGGGGAGAAAAGTCGAAATCGAAAGCCGCTTCGACATTCCACCAATCATGCCATGGGCCTGATCATTTATTCCGAGATACACCTCAAACCACCCGGGAACTTGAACATTTTTTTTCCGAACTCAAAACAAGGAGCGGCCAGCCTCACATGATCGCATCGAGTTCCATCGGCGGGGCTGAACTGGGGTCCGGGCGCTATGAATGGGCCGAACATCTGCATTGGATGGAGGGCGGAATGGAACCCGCTCCGCAGACAAAGCCGAAGGATTCGCAGAAAAGTCTCTGGCCAGGTTTTTTGCTGGCGACGGGAATCGGGTCGGGCGCTTTCGTTCTGTCATCATCCGGCTTGCTGAGCGGAATCCGGGTGAATGGTCAGCAGGTTTTGGACCCGGTGATGCTGGCCATCGTCACTGGAATTCTGGTGGGGAACCTCTTCCGCCTGTCCGCCTGTTTGGGGGATGGTATAAAATGCGCGATCAAAATCCTGCTGCCGCTGGGGGTGATTTTTCTGGGGGCGCGGCTCAATCT
The DNA here is from genome assembly GCA_046093785.1 of Spartobacteria bacterium. Taxonomy (GTDB): domain Bacteria; phylum Verrucomicrobiota; class Verrucomicrobiia; order Chthoniobacterales; family Terrimicrobiaceae; genus UBA967. The sequence goes on along the minus strand of JBJTGE010000213.1, from coordinate 4,475 downwards.
GCACGATTTGTTAAAGCTTGGCGTGGGTGGGCTGGGGTTGAGTGTGTCGGGAGTGGGCGTCGCGCTGGCGGTTTCCTTCCTGGCAGGGAAACTCCTGAAACTTTCCATCGAGGAGCAGATTTTGATTGGTGTGGGAACGGCGATCTGCGGGGGAACCGCGATTATTGCGCTGGCACCGATTATTGCGGCTCGTGAGGGAACCGTGGCGGTGACCGTGACAACCGTCACTGTGCTCGGACTGGCTGCCATGCTGTTGATGCCCGTGCTGGGGGCGATATTTGGCCTCAGCCCGGTCGTTTATGGCGCATGGGCAGGCTTGTCGATTCATCAGACTCCGCATGTAATTGCCGCCGGGTTTGCGTTTGGTCCGGAAGCGGGCGAGACCGCGACGGTGGTGAAATTGATGCGTGTATGCCTACTGGTTCCGGTCGCCATCGTTTTGGGCATCTGGGCCTCACGCTGGAACTCGGCAGGGGCCAAGCGGCCTCTGTTGCGATTGATCCCTCCCTTTCTTTACGGATTTCTGCTGCTCGTGTTGGCAAATACGGCTGAATTGCTCCCCGGAGTGCAACTGCACTGGAAAGCACTGCCACTTCTTGGGCAAACCGGATGGGAGGGTTCCTTCTCCGGGTTGATGACGCTGATCTCCTCGATCCTGCTCACCATCAGCATGGCCGGTGTGGGACTCGAAACCCGGCTCCGTGACCTCCCGCGAACCAGCGGACGAATTTTCCTCGCAGGCACTATTGCGTCCCTCGCTGTAGCCATCGCCGCATTTTTCGGTGCGCGCCTGATTTTTTAACCAACCAAACACCCATGAATCCACCCATCCCAATCAGATCCCCCGAACGCAACATCGAAGTCTCGTGGTTCTCTGCACTCTGCAGTGATGACTACGAATATCTTGGCGTGCCCGATGGCGCCCTGCGCAGCAGCTTTGCTCACTGTGCGGACATCTTCCAAACCGCAGACCGGCTGGGTTATCAGAACATCCTGCTGCCGTCCTCGTTTCAACCTGGCCAAGAGCCTCTGGTTTTTGCCGGCGCGATGGCGGTCATGACCGAGCAGATCAATCAACTCGTGGCTGTTCGCATGGGGGAAATCCATCCGCCCATGCTGGCCCGGCACCTCGCCACTCTGGACCACATCCTGCGCGGCCGGCTCACGGTCAACATCATCTCCTCGGATCTGCCGGGCCAAACCGAAAGCTCGGCGGATCGCTATGCCCGCTCCGACGAGGTCATCCAAATCCTCAAACAGGCATGGACCAAGGACCGGATCGATTTTGAAGGCCGGTTCTACAACCTTCATCTACCCAATACCGACCCCGTGAAGCCCTATCAACAAAACGGCGGACCGCTTCTCTATTTTGGCGGCATCTCGCCGGATGCCGTCGAGCTCTGCGCCAAGCACTGCGATGTGTTCCTCATGTGGCCCGAGACCAGCGAGAACCTTGCGGCCACCATGGCCAGGGTGAGTTCGCTGGCCCAAAAACACGGCCGCACGCTGGATTTTGGGCTGCGCATTCACATGATCGTGCGCGAGACCGAGGCCGAGGCTCGGAAACACGCGCAGAAGCTGGTTTCCCAGCTTGATGATGCCCGCGGAGCGGAAATCAAGGCACGGGCGCAAGACAGCCAGTCGGCCGGGGTGCTCCGTCAGGATGCTCTCCGGGCGGCCAGTCAGGACGACTACATTGAGGATCTCGTCTGGTCGGGAATTGGTCGTGCACGGTCCGGTTGCGGAAGTGCGCTGGTCGGCGATCCCGATCAAATCGTGGCCAAGATCAATCACTACATCGACCTCGGCATTCGCGCGTTTATTTTTTCCGGGTATCCCCACAAGGAGGAATGCGAACTCTTCGCCCGTCATGTCCTGCCCCGCCTGAAAACCTGCAAGTTCAACGAAACACAAAACCGCCGGCCCGCCGGAACCCCCGTCACCCCACTCACCACCGCACCACGCAAATGAACCCACATCGCATCACGCTCTCACCCAAAGGTCCAAATTTCTCACGCCTCGCCTACGGCATATGGAGGCTCGCCGAGGACCCCCGAGGCTCGTCGCCTTCGGTCATCCGCGAAAAAGTGGATGCCTGCCTCGAAAAGGGAATCACCACCTTCGATCACGCGGACATCTACGGCCTCTACACCTGCGAGGAATTGTTTGGAAACATGCTTCGAGAATCCCCGGGTCTTCGGGACAGCATGGAGATCGTCACCAAGAGCGGGATTAATGTCGATTGTCCGCAGCGACCGGGGCCACGGGTCAAACATTACAATGCCACCGGCAAGGCCCTCGTGCGCTGCCTGGAAGACTCCCTGAAAAAGCTGGGCACCGACCATGTGGACCTCCTTCTCGTTCACCGTCCGGACTGCCTGACCAGCGCCGACGATACCGCCGACGGGCTCAATCGCCTCCTCCGCGACGGCAAAATCCGCGCAGCCGGGGTTTCCAATTACAATGTCCACCAGTTCTCCCTGCTGAATGCCCGGATGGACCAACCGCTCGCGACCAATCAGGTGGAATTTAATCCCTTCCATTTACAACCGATCGAGGACGGGGTCTTCGATCAATGCCAAGGACTAGGAATTTCCCCCATGGTCTGGTCGCCAACCGCCGGCGGACGGGTTTTTGATCCAACCGACTCCGATGCCATCCGCCTCAGCTCCATGCTCGCAGACCTTTCGCAAAAATACGAAGGAGCCACCCCCGACCAGCTCCTCTACGCATGGGTTCTAGCCCTCCCCTGCCGCCCGGTCTGCATCCTCGGAACCAACCGGATCGACCGCATTCAAGCGGCTGCGGCCGCGTTGGACATCACCCTCGCACGCGAAGACTGGTTTGCCATTTGGGAAGCCGCCTGCGGACGCGAAATACCGTAACTTTATATCCAATACTGACTCTGACATTCTCTTCGACGATATAATCTTTCGCCGTCTCAAATAAGGCTCATGAACCTCCTGAATCAAAAATTTTGGGGGGCGATTCGCGTGGTGTTTTTGATGCCTTCACGGAACCAAACAGCGCAAGTCTCATCGTTGATCAATCGGAAGTCTTAATCTGCGGCGGCGGACAGGCGGAACTTGCCGCTGCGATCGCCTTACGACATTAGAGCTTCGATCTACATACCCGGTTTTTCAGCCGAGCGCTGCTTTTGTTGGATCGCATAAGGTTTGAGCGCGGGAACGCGCGGGCGATTCGAAACTTGGGAGGGTCCATCGTCCTCGCATGACGCAAACTTCAACCGTAAAGAGCGGCGTCCGCTTACCAGTGAAATTGCCTCGGCCATCCGCGCTTCGATCCCGCAACCACCATGGGCAACACCTTTGCCGGACTCCTCGGCGGACTCGCGGTTTTTTCCCGCGCCCTGAGCGATGAAGAAATCGCCCGACTGCACAAAGCGATTGCTCTAAACCAGTATTCGGAAGTTGAATTGCAAACAAAGAGAATCTGACCACAGATTACGGATTACAGATAAACAAAATCGCAAAAGATGTGCCTCTGCGCGAGCTGTGTTCTCTTTCTTCTTCCGTTTAGAATTTAGGATTTAGAGTTTAATATTTAGAAAACCAGCGGTCGTTGAAGAAGCGATCGAATTACATGTGCCGGAGGAATCGACCGCGCAGCGGTGGCACATCCAGATCGAACTCCAAGCGACCGGAGCCAGTGCGCGGTGTGATAGCGCGCCATGTTCCATCGTCTTCCAGCACCCACCATTGACCAGTGAAGGATTCCTCCGGGCTGTGGCGGATTTCAACGCGGTCCAAGTGGTCTTCGAGCGCGTTAAGGACTGAGAACAATGTGCCCTGCGCGGTCTGCGAGCGATAGCAGCGGGTGCCATCGGCGCTCATGGCCAGGCGGGCGCCGCGAGGTTCGGCAAGGAAGAGGTTTTGCAAAAACATGAGACGGAGGATGTTGAAGAACGCCATGAAAAACTGCGAGCCGCCATCCAGCGGATAAGCCAGCGTGACCACTCGACCCGAGTGCGCGTTGCGGAACTCAAGAGCCGCCGGCCAAGTGCCCAATGTAGTCTTCACCGGCGGCGCGGTGGAGATGCCCGATGGTTGCCTGCTGGTGCTGGTGTATTACGGCGGTGCCGACACGCGCATGTGCGTCGCGGAAACAACGGTCGAGAAGATGCTCGAGTTCTGTCTCGCAGCAGTTTGAAAATTTTCAGAACGGTACCGGGAGGTATACCCGTATGCGACGACTAACATTTCTTAATGTTTCGTAACTACTCAGGTAGGCGCGAGCAGGCATGGCTCCGGATTTTTGAAGGGATGAGGGCGATTTTTTATAAAGTATCCGGGAGTTGTCAGGAGGAGTTGGGGGTTGGGAGGAACGGGTCGCCGAGGAAGAGGCGGCGGAGGGCGTCGAGGGCGGTGAGAGAGTTTTTGCGGGCAGTGGAGACATAGCCGCGGATGCGGCAGAAGTTCTCGAGGGCGTCGAAGCTGCGGAAGGTGCCTGAGATT
>JBJTGE010000212.1:0-6856 GCA_046093785.1 Spartobacteria bacterium | reverse complement strand
TTATTATTTTATTTGGTTTGGTTTTTATAGCTATTAATCTACCAGCTCTCATATCGTTCGCTCATGCAGCAGGAAGCCTTGATAACGAGGTCGTTCGCCTCACCGGTGCCAATCAGGAGGTGAAGCGCAGTATCCCACATGGGGTATATACTCAGAGATATTGGGAAACCTCTTCCCCTGTTTTACTTGCTCTTCTTGTATTTTATTTGTTTTTTTTGTTTAAAAGACGCTTTCAATTACAACCTGTTGAGTGGGCTATCACACTGCTGCCAGCTTTGTTTTTCGTTGTTCTGTCTTTCATTCCCGTCACAAGCAATCGCTATTTTCTGCCGTGCGGCATTCTATTCGCTTGCTTAAGTGCTTCAGGACTTGCCTTTTTAATGAGAAGAAAGAACGGCATTTTGATCGGTATTGTCTTGATACTTCTTTCCGTGGGATGGTCATTTCCAAAACTTCTCAAAGCCAACAACGGCTTTCGTCGCGATCATGTTGGAGAATTAGCATCCTATCTTGAAACACAAGTTCCAAGTGATTCTTTGATTTTGGTAGGCCAGTGGATTGGTATTCCGCCCATAAAATCACCAGCTTGGCGCTATTATCCAATCGGCCCAAAAGATACCATTGAAAATATTAGAAATAAAGGCTTTACTCACATATTGCTAGCGCCAAGAAATTACAGAAATTTTATAAACGCAACCAAGAACCGAACATCGCTTTCCGACGAGGATTTTTTAAAAGTTAGGTCTTTTTATCAATCTCTTTTTGATAAGGCACTTGTCTTGCGCCAATGGAAAGAAACAGACAACAATAATTTAGGAAAAGAAATGATGCTCTTTTCAATAAAGGATGTTTCTACAAACTTACCTTAACCGTGTCACTTGTAAGCCGGCGTCAGCGGATCTGGCACGGGCAACCCCTGCAGCGCGGCCAGATCGGCGTCGACCATGATTTTCACAAGCTCCGGGAAGCGGACTTTGGGTTCCCAGCCGAGTTGTTTCTTGGCTTTTGTGGCGTCGCCGATGAGGAGGTCGACTTCGGCCGGGCGTTCGTAGCGGGCGTCGTATTTGATGTGCTTTTCCCAATCGAGCCCGACATGGGCGAAGGCGTGTTCGACAAATTCCTTCACCGTATGCGTTTCGTTGGTGGCGATCACATAGTCGTCGGGCTGGTCTTGCTGGAGCATGAGCCACATGGCTTCGACATATTCGGGGGCGTAACCCCAGTCGCGCTTGGCGTCGAGGTTGCCGAGGTAGAGGTGCTCTTGCCGGCCGAGTTTGATGGCGGCAACGGCGCGGGAGATTTTGCGTGTGACGAAAGTTTCGCCTCGGCGGGGGCTTTCGTGGTTGAAGAGGATGCCGTTTGAGGCGTGCATTCCGTAGCCCTCGCGGTAGTTCACGGTGATCCAGTAGGCATACATTTTGGCCGCACCGTAGGGGCTGCGGGGCCAGAAGGGCGTGGTTTCGGTCTGCGGCACGGCCTGCACCTTGCCGAACATCTCGGAGCTGGAGGCCTGGTAAAAGCGGGCGCTCACACCGGCTTCGCGCATGGCTTCCAGGATGCGGGTGGTGCCGATGCCGGTCACATCGCCGGTGTATTCTGGGATGTCAAAGCTAACGCGCACATGGCTTTGCGCGCCAAGATGGTAAACCTCGTCGGGTTTGAGGTCGTAGATGAGTTTCACCAAGTTCACGGAGTCGGCGAGGTCGCCGTAGTGAAGAAAAAGGCGAACGCCGTTGATATGGGGATCCTGATAAAGATGGTCGATGCGCGCCGTGTTGAAGGTGCTGGCGCGGCGAATGATGCCGTGGACTTCATAGCCTTTGTGAACGAGGAGGTCTGCGAGGTAGCTGCCGTCTTGACCTGTGATGCCAGTGATGAGTGCTTTTTTCATGAGATGGATTGACCGGGAAAAAGTCGGCTGCAAATCGCCCGATGTCGATGGGCAGACTGATTCGCCCACGCAAAAACTCAAGCCTCCTTTGCGATTCAGCCGATGCCGAGCACAAAGCGCATGTAAAAATACAGCAAGGGCGCGGTGAACAGGATGCTATCGATCAGGTCGAGCGTTCCGCCGATGCCAGGCAGCATGGCGCTTGAGTCTTTCGTATGGGCACCGCGTTTCACGACGGATTCGGCCAGGTCGCCCACGACGGCCGCGAAGCCGAGCATCAGGCCGAGAAATGTGAGATCGCCAAAGCGAAAGGCGGAGAGTTTTTCCGGCATGAGCGCATACATCCAGTAGCTGCACAGGAGCGATGAAAGAAGCGCGCCGCCGAAACCTTCCCAGGTTTTTTTCGGACTGATATGCGGGGCAAACGGTCGGCGACCAAAGAGGCTGCCAAAGACATAGGCCCCCATGTCGCTGAATTTCGTCACGGCGACGAGGTAGAGCACATAGTATTGTCCAGTCGTCAGGCCGCTCTCCAAGCGCGGGGTGAGGTAGATGATTTTTGTGAGAAAACTGAAGAGCCAGGGAATATAAAACAGACCGAAGACCGTATAGCTCATCGCCCTCAGCGGGTCGTTTTCCGCGCCGCGAAACATCTGCCGCGTGAAAATCGTCAGAAGAAAAAGCACCAGCACGAGCAACTCAAAGTCGTGGCTCGTGCCTTGGGTATCGCTTCTCACCAGAAGAAAGCCGCCCACCAACAAAACGGCGGCGCAGAGCAAGCCCGTAAGCGTGAAGACGCCGATCCCGTCGTGCTCCAGCATGCGATAGTATTCCCAGAGCGCCCGCAGGGCCATCGCGGAGAGGAGCAGAAAAAAACCGACATCCCATCCGGTGAAAACAGTCGTCAGCATGAGCGCCCACAGCACGAGCGTGCTCGTGAGCCTGTAGAGAAATGTCAACCGTCCCGGAGTCATCCGCGCGAGAGTGTCCGAGTCGCGCGCGTTTCGCAATGCGGGAGAAGTGGGGCTTTTCCCCCTTTCCAATTCCTTCGCGTCCCCTTAGATGTCTCGCTCATCATTTTTTGCCATGTTCAGTTGGATCCTTAAAAAAATCGTCGGCTCGAAAAACCAGCGCGAGTTGCGCCGCATGATGCCGATCGTTAAACAAATCAACGAAATCGAGCAGGGCCTGCAATCCGTGCCAGATGAGGCCCTGCGGGCAAAGACCCTCGAGTGGAAGGAACGGCTGGCGAAAATTTCCGATTCCGAAAAACTCGCCGTCGAACTCGACGCGATCCTCCCCGAGGCTTTCGCTGTGGTGAAAAACGGAGCCCGCCGCCTGTGCGGGCGCGAGTTCATGGTGTGCGGATATCCTCTCACTTGGAACATGATTCATTTCGATGTGCAGCTCATCGGCGGCATGGTGCTGCATCGCGGCCGTATCGCGGAGATGGCCACCGGCGAGGGCAAGACGCTCGTCGGCACGCTGGCGGTTTACTTGAACGCCCTCTCCGGCCGTGGCGTCCATGTGGTGACCGTTAACGACTACCTCGCCCAGCGCGATGCCGAGTGGATGGGACAACTTTACACTTTCCTCGGTCTCACAGTCGGTATCATTCAAAACGACCAAATGCCCCAGCACCGGCGCGAGCAATACCAGTGCGACATCACCTACGGCACAAACAGCGAGTTTGGTTTCGATTATCTCCGCGACAACGGCATGGCGACCAGCCGCGAGCAGCAGGTCCAGCGCGGACATTATTTCGCCATCGTGGACGAGGTGGATTCCATCCTCATCGACGAGGCCCGCACGCCGCTCATCATCAGCGGTCCGGCAACCGTTTCGACCCATCAATACGACCGCTTCAAGCCGCTCGTGGAGCAGCTCATCCGCAAGCAGACCATGCTTTGCAACCGTCTTGCCACCGAGGTCAAGGAACTGGCAGACGCCGGAAAACCCGCCGAGGCAGGCCGCACGCTTTTCAAACTCAAGCTCGGCCAACCCCGCAGCAAGGCCCTCCTCCGCCACCTCGAAGATCCCGAAATGCGCAAGCTCATGGACAAGGCGGAGCTGGAATTTTACAAGGACACCGAGGGCAAGGCCGCCCTCGTCGCGCTCAAGGAGGAACTCTACTTCACCATCGAAGAGCGCTCCCACGAGGCCGATCTCACGGAGATGGGCCGCACCTACCTGAACCCCGACGACCCGAATGCCTTCATGCTCCCCGACCTCCTCACCGAGTTCGCGGACATCGAAAACGACGCCGCTCTCACCCCCGCCCAGAAGTTGGAAAAAAAAGCCGCGCGCCAGCAGCATTGCGACGCGCAAGGCGAGCGCATTCACAACATCACCCAACTCGTGAAGGCCTACTGCCTCTACGAAAAAGATGTCGAATATGTCGTCGAGGACAACAAGGTCGTGATCGTCGATACCTTCACAGGCCGCAAAATGGCAGGTCGCCGCTGGAGTGACGGACTTCACCAGGCCGTCGAAGCCAAGGAGGGCGTTCAGATCGACCGTGAGACCCAAACTCTCGCGACCATCACGATCCAAAATTACTTCCGCCTCTACCACAAACTCGCCGGCATGACCGGCACCGCCGAGACCGAGGTGAGCGAGTTCCACGATATCTATCGCCTCGATGTGAATGTCATTCCCACCAACCGCTCGGTGAAGCGAGCGGATGAGAACGACCGCATCTACAAAACCCGCCGCGAAAAATACAACGCCGCCATCGAGGCAATTAAAGAGGCCCATGCCAAAGGCCAGCCGGTCCTCGTCGGCACCGCGAGCGTCGAGGCGAGCGAGCTGCTTGGTCGCATGCTGAAACTCCAAAAAATTCCGCATACCGTTCTGAATGCGAAATTCCACATGCAGGAGGCCGAAATCGTCTCTCGCGCCGGCCTCAAAGGCGCCGTGACCATTTCCACAAACATGGCGGGCCGCGGAACCGATATCAAACTCGGCGAGGGCGTCGCCGAGCTGGGCGGGCTCTTTGTTCTCGGCACCGAGCGCCACGAATCCCGCCGCATCGACCGTCAGCTCCGTGGCCGTTGCGCGCGCCAAGGCGATCCCGGCCGCTCGCGCTTCTATGTGAGCTTCGAGGACGACCTCATGCGCAACTTCGGCGCCAGCGACCGCATGACCAAAATCATGGAAACCTTCGGCCTCCAAGAGGGCGAGGAACTCGAGCATCCCTGGCTTAACCGCAGCGTGGAAACCGCGCAGAAACGCGTCGAGCAGCGGAATTACATGATGCGCAAACGCACGCTGGAATTCGACGATGTCATGAACCAACAGCGCGAAGTCGTCTACGGCTACCGCAACGAAGTCATGGACGCCGAGAATCCGCGCGAACTCATCCTCGAGGTCATCAACGAAGTCGTTCCAAAAAAAATCTCACCGTTCCTCGAATCCGCCGAAGGCGAGGAGCCCGACCACGAGGGACTCCTCCACTGGGTCAACACCACCTTCCCGCTGGGCCTCACCAAGGAGAAAGCCGCGCTGCACACCCGCTCCACCGAGGAGAATGCCGCCTTCCTCATCGAGACCATCCGCGAAGCCTACGAGCGCAAGGCCGCACTCGAGCACCCCGAGGCCCTGCGCGGCCTCGAGCGCTACATCCTTCTCAACGCCATCGACCGCCTCTGGCAGGAGCACCTCTATGCGATGGATGGCCTCCGCGACGCCGTTTACCTCCGCGCCTTCGGACAAAAAGATCCGCTCGTGGAATACAAGAACGACGCCTACGCGATGTTCGTCGATCTCATGGACACCATCAAAGGCGAAGTCCTCGGCAACCTCTTTCGCAGCACCACCAATCTCCAGGCCTTCGAGCAAATGCTCGCCAACATCCCGCAAATCCTCTCCCGCCCGGAGTTCGCCCTCAACCCCGAAGCCGCTCCCGCAGGCCAAGCCCAGCCATCCACACCCGACCAACCGCCCGCTCCCAAGTTCGAACTCCCCCTCAAGCGCGAACTCCCCAAAGCCGGCCGCAACGACCCCTGCCCCTGCGGCTCGGGCAAAAAATTCAAATCCTGCTGCGGCCGCCTCGCCTAACAAAGAGGGGAGCACAGTCGTCTCGACTGTGACAAGACCCGGAGGGACGATCTCCGTGTCGTCCCAAACTTCAGCCGCGAAGCGGCGTTCCCCATCCGTGCGAATTATCGGTGGTGAAATATATCCCGCCCGTCCCCGGCAGTCATAGACAGCCGCTACATATCCCGCGCGGCAGCGCGCCTCGTTCCCCAAGGTAGGGAAGGCGCGCCGTCGCCGTCCGATTTGCGCGGCGTGAGCCGCCTTTGCATCCAGAAACGGCGTCTTCGCGCCTGAGTCTTGTGACCCCGACGGCGCGGCGTCCCTACCAAAAATTCACGATGCGCTCCCGCGCCATCCCTCCCGCGCGGCAGCGCGCCTCGTTCCCCCAAGGTAGGGAAGGCGCGCCGTCGCCGTCCGATTTTTGCGGCGTGAGCCGCCTTTGCATCCAGAAACGGCGTCTTCGCGCCTGAGACTTGGGACCCCGAAGGCGCGGCGTCCCTACCAAAAATTCACGAGGCGCTCCCGCGCCATCCCTCCCGCGCGGCAGCGCGCCTCGTTCCCCCAAGGTAGGGAAGGCGCGCCGGCGCGGGCCGAGTTTGGCGGCGTGTGCCGCCTTGGCAGCTCGAAAAGAGCTGCCGCTCGGCTCGCCCTCCGGGCCAACCTATGGTTGCTCTGTCTCAACGGCCCCACCTTTTCGATTGTGGTTAATTTTTCTCGCCCCCCGTTTGAACAAATCCCTCGCGGAATTGTCCAATCATGTAGGCAAAACACCCCACCCCACGCCTCCCTCTTCACCCCACCCCAGCCGTTCACGAAAAGATCAACATGAGCCCATAGAGCCCCACTTCACTCAACCCCCCACAACACATTCCGGAGGTCCGTGCCATGATAACGAATGTTTTCAAATCGGTCTCATATGCGGGAATC
>JBJTGE010000211.1:0-3616 GCA_046093785.1 Spartobacteria bacterium | reverse complement strand
CGGTCATGCGAATTCGCTTTTTCTCCGCATCCACGGCACACGCGGCGCACTCCGTCTCGATTTGGACAAATCCTACAACGAACTCGAAGTCTGCCTCGGTGATGACATCCACAAAGCCAAATGGACAACGCTGAAAGCCCCGCAAACACCAAACATCTACGAGCGCTTCATCACCGCCATCCAGACCGGCAAACAAGGGGAGCCCGACTTCGCCCGTGGTGCTGAAATCCAAAAAGCGCTCGATGCCTGCTTCAAATCCGACCAACTTGGAAAGGCCGTTAAGCTTTAGAACGGTTCGTAATCCCATGGTAGGGATCGTCAGGCCCTTGACGTCCCATTTTTCAGCCGCGCAGCGGCGTTTCTGGTGGTCTCTTTCACAGTCGAGACGACTGTGCTCCCCTCTTTCGCACGGCAGCACGCTTCGTGCAAGTTGGGAGGGTCATCGTCTCGCATGACCCATTTCTCAGCCGCGAAGCGGCGTCTTCGTAATCCCATGGTAGGGATCGTCAGGCCCTTGACGTCCCATTTTTCAGCCGCAAAGCGGCGTCTCTGCAGACGCGGTTGATTTGCCAAAAATGAAAGAAAATGAACCCTGACCCCTAGTTTAAAAGCAGCGTTTCTACAGGATGCAATGGCGGCATTGCCGCGCAAATAGGTCAGCGACGGCCTCCGGCTCGTAGCCTACGCCTCGGAGAGCGCGCCTTCCCGGTGTTGCGCCGCGCAACGCTTACCCACGGCGCTCATAGAGACGCTGCTACAGAACCCGCGCTGACGCGCGGCATCGTGATTTGGGAGGGGCATCGTCTCGCATGCCCCAAGTTTCAGCCGCGCAGCGGCGTTCGGCGTGATGGGGACGGGACGCCGTGGTGGTGGAGGGGTTCAGTCTTGGGTCAAGCCGGAGGTTGACCCTCCAAAAATCGAAGCGCTGCCGCGCGACTTATGGGTTTTCGTAGAAGCTGAAGTAGCGCCGGGCGTTTTGGTAGCTGATGTCCTCCACCATTTTTCCAACGAGCGGGAGATCGTGGGGCAGGCGTCCGCGCTCGATGTCGTCGCCGAGGATGTTGCAGAGCAAACGGCGGAAGTATTCGTGACGCGTGTAGGAGAGGAACGAGCGGCTGTCGGTGAGCATGCCGACGAATTGGCTGAGGAGGCCGAGTTGTGAGAGACTTTCGATCTGGCGCGTCATGCCGTCGAGCTGATCAAGAAACCACCAGCCGCTGCCGAACTGGATCTTGCCCGGAGTGATGCCGTCCTGGAAATTTCCGAGCATCGTTGCGACGAGTTCGTTGTCGCGGGGGTTGAGGTTGTAGATGATCGTCTTGGGCAGGCTGCCTGCGAGGTCGAGTCGGTCGAGGTGCTTGGCCAAAGCCGCCGCCACGGGCAGGTCGCCGATGGAATCGAATCCGCAATCCGCTCCGAGCATTTTTTTCATGCGCGTGTTGTTGTTTCGAATGGCTCCGTAGTGGATCTGCATCGTCCATCCTTTCGCCGCATCCATCACGGCGAGTTCGTGGAGGAGATAGGATTTGTAGCGCACGGCCTCATCGGGCGTCACGGCGCCGCCTGCCCGCGCCTTGGCAAAGATCGCGGCCGCTTCGCTCTCGGTGCAATCCTCGGCCCATAGCGTATCCACGCCACGGTCGGAGAGACGGCACCCGCGCGAGGAGAAGAAGTCGTGACGGTTTTGCAAGGCCTGCATGAGATCGGAGAGCGTGCTGATGCTGATCCCTGAGGTTTTTTCCAGCGCTTCGAGCCATGAGGCGAAGGCGGCTGGTTGGTCAATGAGGAGAGCCTTGTCCGGACGCCAGGTCGGGCGCACCTGAATATCAAACGACGCATCGGCGGTGATGGCGGCATGGTGGTCGAGCGAATCCACCGGGTCATCGGTGGTGCAAACGACCTCGACTTTGGATTTTTTCATCAGACCCCGGCAGGAAAAATCCGGCTGCGCGAGAAGCGAGTTGCAGTGGTCGTAGATGCCGCGTGCGGTTTCAGGATTGAGCAGGCGGTCGCTGACGCCGAAGTAGCGCGCGAGTTCGATGTGCGACCAATGGTAGAGCGGGTTGCGCAGCAACTTTGGCATGGTGGCGGCGTATTGCTCGAACTTTTCCCAAGGCGTCGCGTCACCGGTGCAGAAGCGCTCGTTGACGCCCGCCGTGCGCATCGCGCGCCATTTGTAATGGTCGCCGCCAAGCCAGAGCGTGGCCATGTTGTCCCAGCGAATATCATCGGCAATCTCCTTGGGAGGCAGATGGCAGTGATAGTCGATGATCGGCAGATCGGCCGCGTGGCGGTGGTAAAGCTCGCGCGCGGCGGGTGAGTCGAGAAGGAAGTCTTCGTGGATGAAGGGGCGTGATTTCATAACGGATCAGCAGAACAGCGGCTCGATGTGCTTCTTGAGCAGGTTGTCGCGAACCCTGCGTCCGACGATGCCACGGTTGGCTTTCAAGGCATCGGTGTAGCGGGCGCCCATGCCGGCGGCGACTTTGAATGAGACATGGATGAACTGCCGGAACTGAAGATTGTATTTCGGGCAAGCGGCATCGTGGTTGAGCGCTTCGACAAAGTCCCGGGAAGTCCAACTGCGGACGGTTTCGATGGATGGCAGCTTCGGGATTTCAATATCAACCACAGGCGCATAGGGCTTAATGAGTTCCTCGGCCTGCGGAAGTGCGGCGGCGTAGATGTCCTTGGCGATTTCCAATCCCTCGCCTCCGGATTCGGCCAAACCCGCCACCTCTTCCAGCCAGGTCGTGCCAGCGGTTTTCAGATGAAGCCCCGCGTTGTGACGCGCAACCAGACGGCGAATGATCGGGTAGAGCGAAAATTTGTCGCTGCCGGAATGGACGCTGATTTTGAGGGTGTCGGGCAAACCGAATTCGCGCACCGCATAGGCCAACACGGCCAAATCGGCATCGAACTCGCGCTCAAAGGCCGCGATGTCGCCGACATAGTCCACGCCCTTGTTGAAGCGTCCGGTGAACTTCGGCGCGATGGTTTGAGCCGGAATTCCTTCGTTGGCGATCATAGCCAGAATAATTAACAACTCGCCCGGCGTCTGCGGCGTGTCGGTTTCATCCACCGAGACCTCGACAGCAAAAGAGTTCGCCGGTTTGGCAGCGGCGATATGACGGTAGATGCGGCCTGCCTCCTGCATGGCCCAGAGAAATTTGCCGGCCGTGCGCTCCAGATCGGCTCGGGTTATTTCCAGCGGCGCATCGAGCAAGGGGAGACGATGCGAACCAACCAGACCGACGCGCTTTTCGAGAAAGGCCGCCATGCTCTCCGGGCTCGCGGGTTTGCCGGAATAATCCGCGACATCGAGCGTGAAAAAATCACTCGCCGCGAGGAATCCATCTACCGTGTGCAGGTTGATGTGATCGGCATCCACAAAGTAAGGCGCGGTCCAGTTCAATGCCTTCACGGCGGCATCCGCTTCGGCGCGGAGACCCTCGGGTTTTGTGCCGATGAGCGTGTGCTCACGATTCGACTTGTTCCAAACGGGGTGTAGCGGCACGCCGCGTTCTGCAGCGGACTGGACGGCGGAAAGCTGAGCCTCGCCTTGATGGGCAAAACGGTCGCCCATGCCGATGGTGAATCTCGGGAGTTTTTTCAT
>JBJTGE010000210.1:0-2838 GCA_046093785.1 Spartobacteria bacterium | reverse complement strand
CTCCCGAACCAACGCCCGAGCCAAAAACGGAAAAAAGCGATCTCATCGAGTCCACTCCAACCCCCACGCCCAAGCCGACCCCAACACCCACGCCGAAACCCAAACCGACTCCAACGCCCACTCCCAAACCCAAGCCAAGCCCGACTCCCACACCGAAGCCCAAGCCCTCTGCAACGCCTTCTCCCAAGCCTTCTCCTTCTGCTTCTCCTAAGCCATCTCCCAAAGCCTCCCCCTCAGCATCACCGAAACCTTCGCCGGGAGCATCGCCCAAAGCTTCCCCCAGTGCTTCACCCAAAGCCTCTCCTTCGGCATCGCCCGGAGCCTCTCCGGGTGCGGCCAAACCCTCCGCCTCGCCCGGTGAGGGCAAGTCCCCCGCCACAGGTGCATCAAAACCCGGAGCAGCCGGCGGTGGAGGAGGCACCGCTGCCAGCGGCACCGGCAAGGGCGGAGCGGGCGGAACCGCCAGCGAGTTCGGATGGTATCACGAGCTCATCCACGACCGCTTCTTCAGCCAATGGGAGCAACCCACCTCCATCTTCGAGCAGGACAAATCCTTCGTCTGCACCGTGAAAATCCAAATCAAACGCGACGGCACCATCGCCAGCGCGGAAATCGTCCGCCCCAGTGGCAATCCCCTCATGGACCAATCCGTCCTCGCCGCCCTCAACCGCGTCACCCGCATCGACGCCCTCCCCACCGGCCTCGGCACCGGCGACTCCTACACCATCAACATCAACTTCGAGCTGCAGTAAATTCCGCGCACAGCGCATCGCTGTCGTATGTAGAGACTGCTTAAAATCCATCAGCGTTTATCTTGGCTTTTACGGATTTCTGTCATATTCGATTTCGCCCTCCAGTCGCCCGATACGAATTCCATGGACTCAGAGAAAAAATTGCCCAAGTCGAGTGTGCTGCCTGCGAGGAAGTCGAAGGTTTTTCAGAAAGAGCCTGAAACACCCTCCGAGTCGCCGATCTGGGTTCCGCCATCTTTCGCGTCCCGGGATCAAAGAGGTTCCACCGAGCATGGACGCGTTTTCAAATCGAAAAAGCCATCCTTCATTCCCAAGGCCTCCCAACCTGTTGAGACGCTTTCTGAGGAGACCCCAGTTGTTGAGTTGCGCCCTCCTGTCGAGGATTCCCAAGCCGCCTCCGCAGCCAAAGACCAAGCGCCGGCCAAATTTTCGCCCGTTCTTGTGGCATCGATTGTCGCAGGAGCGGTGCTGCTTTGCCTCCTCGTTGGTTGGATTTCCTACAATCAGGGATTTTCCGCGTCGCAAAACCGCTTTCACGAAATGCGCATGGAGGCACCCACGGCCATCCCGCCTGAATTCCAAGCCTCGATTGATTCCGCCCTGCAGGCCTACAGCAAGGGCAACGCGGCCGATGCTGTGGAAATACTGGCCGGGGTCTATCGGAAGAACCAAACCATTCCCTCCACATGCTACCTCATGGCTCTCACCGCCATTCAGAGCGGTGATCTTCAACTCGCCAGCGAGAAAGTGGATGAATCGATCTTGAAAGGCGAGAGGCTCTCCGACTCGCTGGCTCTCAAGGCCGCCTTGGAAATGGAAAAATCCAACAAAGGTGGAATGGGAGATCCCAAGGTGCGGGCCGAGAGCCTTCTTCGGTCCGCCATGGCAGCGGATGTTTCAAATCCCCGACCCTACATCGAGCTCGCATCCCTGCTTCGTTTTCAAGGCAGGAACGACGAGGCCCGCGCTTTGTTTGAAGCCGCCGCCGCGCGTCTGAATCCTGTCGAAGGCCCAGCTTTGGTCGACACATCGCTTGCGTTGCTGAACCTGCAACAAACCCCGAACGACAAGTTGCCGGACAACTTGGACCCCGACAAAGACCCGCGCTCCCTCGTATCCGCAGCCTATGTTGCCATGCGCAAGAACGACATCCCCGCCGTGAAGGGCCTGCTCGCAAAGGCACGGGCGAGGCTGTCACCCGCTCTCTACGACTATCTCATGAACGATCCCGCCATACGGTCTTTTTCCAAAAATCCGCAAATGTCGGGACTCTTCTGACGGCCGCCCCGTCATCACCCGAGCAGACTCCAGCAAGATTGAACCCAGGCGGTCGCCATGCGGTGCGGCTCAAAAATCAATCCACACGCGAATTGTGACGAAATTGTCACATAACAGGTCTTTTGGCATTTGATCGCAAAGTTCATGGCTTTGCTGTTGTTTCAATGAAAGAAAACCCATCGCGGCTTCCCGATCCCTCTTCCGAGCGAAAAATCTCTCCCATCGTAGGCCGTGGAGCGCGGGCGGCTCGCTCCAGAATAAATAAAAGGAGGCCGATTGTTGAGGAATATGAGGCTTTTGAAGATGATCCAGAAGACCACCTGGAGGAGGGCTTCCTTCAGGAGACTCGCCGCAACCCCATGGCAATGCGCAAAGAATCCAATGCCAAAGGTTCGGGCAGTCGTTCCTCCAGAACAAGAAAACCGGTGGAAACCCAGTCTCCCCGCGGAGTCCTCCAGACCGCAGAGACCTCGCAGTCGGGCGAAAATACGATGGAGCCCGGCGACTCTTCGCAGTCCTCCCACGCCTCTCATTCGGATTCTGTTCAGCCTCCCCCCAAAGTTTCACCCGCACGGAAATCCAGAAAGAGCAAATCCTCCACCCACGACCTCGCTCCTGAAGAACCGACCCCCAGTCTTGAAGACGCAGAGCAACCCTCTGTGAAATTTGACTACGCAAGCCAGTGGGGAATGGCAGTCGTTTTTTTTCAAAAAATACGCGTCAAGCACCCCCGCCTCCATGCCGCCGCCGCTGTTTTACGCCACCAGCTGACCGGCGTTCTTTTCGGCAGGCGGCAACCGGGGACATC
>JBJTGE010000209.1:0-2919 GCA_046093785.1 Spartobacteria bacterium | reverse complement strand
GCGGAGTCGATCAGGCCTGCTTTGAGAAGGGGAACCAAAGGCAACAAAATCGATGTGGGGTAACAGCCCGCCGACCCGACCAGTTTGGCGGCCCGGATTTCATCGCGGTGCAACTCCGGCAATCCGTAGACGGCCTCAGGCAGCAATTTCGCGGCAGGATGCGGCTCGCCATAAAATTCACGATAAACCTCGGCGTCGCGCAAACGGAAATCCGCACTCAAGTCGATGACCCTTTTCCCAGCCTCCCAAAGCGGCACGGCATACTCCGCCGCCAGGCCATGTGGAAGCGCCAGAAAGAAAAACTCCGCCCCGGAGCCAAGCAGCGAGGCCATCGCAGGTTCGCTGAAAACCAGTTTGGAAAACTCCCCCACCCCGGCGAGGCGCGGCAGGACATCGCCTGCGGGCTTGCCTGCATGCTGACGGGAGGTGACTGCAACAACAGAGACCGATGGATGCCTTGCAAGGATGGCGCAAAGCTCCTCGCCGGAATAGCCATTGGCGCCAACGATCGCGACGGGAACCTTGCCACTCATAGAAATCAGGCCGCAGCCATCGTAAAGGCACGGGCAAAGCGGGCCAGTGTGCGTTCCTTGCCGAGAACCACAAACATCTCATAAAGACCGGGCCCCACCGAACGCCCACTCACCGCGACTCTCGCCGGATGAACCAACTCGCCGGTTTTCACTGCCAGAGCCGCTGCGGTTTCCTTCAAAGCGGCCTCAAGCGCAGTGTGCGACCAATCCTCGACTTTCGTCAGCGCAGCGATCAATGCCTGCAAGCGCCCGGGCGCACCGGCTTTCTTCAAACTTTTTTCGACAGACTCGGGATCAAAAGCAAACTCCTCCGTGAAGAGGAATCCAATCCAGTCCGGCACATCGCTGAGGTGCTTCACCTTGGGCTTCACAATCGCGAGCGCCCCCTCAAGCACGGCCTGCGTTCCATAGGCGATTCCCGCCTTGTCGACGAACGGCTTCGCCAATTCCACAAAACGCTCGAAGCTCATCGAGAGGATATGCTGACCGTTAAGCCAAAAACATTTGTCCAAGTCGAAAATGGCATTTCGGCGATTGATTTTATCGATATCGAAGAGCGCAAGAATTTCCTCCATGGTGAGTTTTTCCCGGTTCTCGCCGGGAGACCAACCAAGCAGGCAGAGGTAGTTTGCCACAGCCTCGGGCGCGTAGCCGTTTTCCATGAAGTAAGTGATACTCGAGCCTCCGTCCCGCTTGCTGAGCTTCTTTCCCTCGTGATTCAAGATGAGCGGAATGTGTCCGAAGACCGGTGGTTTCTCGCCAAGCGCATTGTAAAGCTCGATGTGCTTGGGAGTGTTCGAGAGATGATCCTCACCTCGGATCACATGCGTGAGCTTCATCTCGATGTCGTCCACCACATTCACAAAATGGAAAATGAACGATCCATCCGGACGCCGGATCGTCATGTCCGGGTGCGTCGCCGGGTTTGACATGTCAAATTCGATGCGCCCGCAGATCATGTCCTCGACCACCACAGGCTTGCGGGGCGAACGAAAACGAATCGCTCCGCCATCCTCATACACATGCCCACCCGCTTCCAGGCGCGCGAGGTATTTGGCATAAATCTCCGAGCGCTCGCTCTGCCGATAAGGCCCGTAATCCCCGCCCTTGTCCGGCCCCTCATCCCAGTCCAAGCCCAGCCATTTCAGACCGTCATAAATAACCTGGTGCGCCTCCGCCGTGTTGCGCTTCTCATCGGTGTCCT
The DNA here is from genome assembly GCA_046093785.1 of Spartobacteria bacterium. GTDB lineage: Bacteria > Verrucomicrobiota > Verrucomicrobiia > Chthoniobacterales > Terrimicrobiaceae > UBA967. The sequence continues at coordinate 1,182 of JBJTGE010000209.1, read as the reverse complement.
CGATCCGGAGAATAAACTTCCCGCCGTGGCGACGCGCGTAGAGCCAATTGAAAAGAGCCGTGCGAGCCCCCCCCACATGAAGATACCCGGTCGGCGAAGGAGCAAAGCGTGTGCGAACAATCATCCACACACGAAAAGGGATTTCCCACGGGAACTCAAGAGAGGAAAAATCCACCCCGCATCTCGAACAAAAAATTTGGACGATCGTCCAAATTTTTTGTTCTCCCCTCTGGCGCGCCGTGCTACTCCACGCCGCACGAAACCAAAGACCGAATTGTTTCTCTACACCTTGATGTGGGGACTGAACATCATGACGCGCCCGACCTTTCGCTCGATGGATCAATCCTTCGAAGGCTGGGCTTGGAGCAACGGACTCCTTAAGCGGATTCGGAGCCTCGAAAATGAGGGTCTCGTCGCGGTGGATGAAAGCCTCGGAGAAAAAACAATCACCCTCACACAAAAAGGAAAACTCCTGGCCATCGGCGGCTTCGACCCCGAAGCGTTGTGGAACTCCGATTGGGACGGCAAATGGCGAATCATTACTTTCGATCTCCCCGAGTCGCAGCGCAAAGTCCGGCACGATCTGAGGCTCACTCTGCGCCACCAGAACTTTGGTTGCCTGCAACGCAGCATCTGGATCACCCCCCATCCGTTGGACTCGGCTCTTCGTGAAAAAGGTCTCCAACTAAAAAGCCAAAAAGGGTTCGCCATCATCGAAGGCGTCTTCCTTGGCGGAGCAGGCCACGAATCCATCGTCAAAAGCGCATGGGACTTCACAAAAATCGACAAGCTCTACACCCGCCACGCCGAACTCCTCAAAACCGCGCCCAAAGAAAAATGCACGGAGGCCGAATTCAACGATTGGGCATCCGAGGAATTGAAACTCTGGCGCGAAATCCTCCACAAAGACCCCTTCCTCCCCCGCCAACTCCAACCCAAAGGCTACAAAGGCATGAAGGCACGCGAAGAAAGACTGAAAGTCCTCGCCAACCTCAAAAAAGCCTTCCCCAGAAAGTAGCCCCCACCCACTTCCAAGAGCCCTCAAAGCCCGTTCACTAACATCGTTTACATTTATGAAAGACATTTTTTTTGGACGATCGTCCAAAATTTTTGTCGCTCTCAAAGTCAGTCCTGATCTGCTCCAGAGGGTAAAAAAGGTAACTTTTTGAATAGCTTGAAGGG
>JBJTGE010000208.1:0-4839 GCA_046093785.1 Spartobacteria bacterium | reverse complement strand
TATATATCAGTCTAATATTCCCGGGTTTTTAATAATCAAGTAGTTGTCCCCGCGCCATTTCACAGGCCATTTTTCGTTTTCGATTTTTTCCAAGATCCAACGGACATTCGGTTGCCCAAAGGTCCAGCGTTGGTCGATATCGCCAATAACCACATATTTCGCAGAGGTAATGTCAGCGGGAAATAAAAACCTTTCTTTTGCGGGAAGCACTTCAAAAGTAAAAGTTGGCCTTCCACTCCATGCCGTGGCCTGCATATAATCGGTAGTGTGGCACTCAAGAAGCCAACCGATATTCTGGTGGCATACGACAAGGTCTGTCGGCGTGACATGGGAGTTGATCCAGGCGGCCGCAGTCTCTACCTCAGCGGCATTCTGTGTGACCCAAAATTGATTGCGAGGCGTTATGTTACCACTGAGCGATTTGGGAAAAGAACCACCAAAAAAAATGGCGGGAATGATAAAAGCGACAAGCATGGCAACTCGAGAAGATCGGTCTGCAATCGCCCGCAGATAAACTAACAAAAGCTTTAGAGCTCCAGCATAAGCGAGTGCCAGTATGGGAAGAAAGACAACGGCCTGATAATAAAAAACCGTGAGGTTTTGCCTGTTTTGAAGCAGTAAGCCAGAGACAACAGCTAGAAAAACTGGAATGACACGAAATCGTCTCCAACAGCAGATCGCAGCGCAAACAAAGGCTCCCAAGTGAAAAAAGTCTTGCGAATAAAAGAACAAAACATTTTTCACGGCCTGGAGCCCTGATCCGTTATGCTTGCTGAATTGAGCATAGAACTGCCCCAAGCTTGAAAAATCCTCCGCCAGCCAGTTTTTGTTGGTGATTCGCATCCATGTCCAAATCGTCAGAGCGCTGATGGCCAAAGCTGGAAAGATTGCCATTCGAAGCCAGGAGAGCGGTTGCTTGATACGACATAACCAAGCTGCAATGGATCCATGGATGAAAAGCGGATGACTCAAGGTCGCGATGGTCAAACCGAGGCCAGTCGCCAGATCGCTTCGCAATGAGGCTTTGCGAGTTAAAAACAAAACCGCAATGACAAAGCCCAATGCCACGGCATTGTGCGAATAAATCCAACGAAAATGAACGACAGATTGTTCATAGGAGAGGAAAATCAGTGCGGAGAGGAGTGAGGGAAACCTTCCAAAAATATTTCGACCAAAAAGATATATGACTAGCGCGATCGAGAGCGCGAGAAGTGTATTCAGTGCGCGAGCACCAAGGATATCCCCGCCTGTTCCAGCCGAGGCCAGCCCAACCGCCCAAGCATAACCTGGCTGGTAGGCATAACTCGGATGCCAAAATGTAGCCTGCATGGCACGATCGGCACCCCGTCCCTCATACAGGGACTTGCCAATCATCAAAGTCAGGGTCTCGTCACCATACCAGCCCGGACTCGTTCGCAAATGCGGCAAGTAGAGGCAGGCCCAAACGATGATTAGCCATAGAATCGCCAGAGTGGTTTCCCAGCTTTTGGGCAATCTAATAGTCATGCGAAAATGAAGGCCCAAACGCGGGTGCAAAAATTCAAAGAAAACACTCGTGATCCTTTATCGAATCAGTCGATCCTTTGCAAATTTACTTCTATAAGCTTCGTCACAGAAATCTCAGTTGGCTCCATTCTTTAAAAATCATTTGAAATTTATTGCAACAGGGGCGTGGAAAATCATATCAAAGAATAAGTCGGCTCGTTTTATCGGCTGTAATTTTTCCGGGCAGTTAGCTCAGCGGTAGAGCGGTAGTTTTACACACTATTGGTCGGGGGTTCGATCCCCTCACTGCCCATTTTTTATTTGCGCGTTGGCTCATTCAGGCTTCGGATTACTCGCCCAGAGCCATTTCACCTGAAAAGGCTTGCTCCGCCCCAGACAATCTCCGTGTGAAAAATAGCTAAACGCCACTTCGTTCCTCTGGCATGAGCAAGGGAAATGAAAATACAAGAAGTCGCCGAAAGTTTTCTCTCCCGCGTCAGCCTCCGCCTCATTCATGAGGAGGAAAGAGTGCGATTCGATCAATTGCTCGAAACACAGCACTACCTCGAAAGCGCGCGGATCGGAGGCCGCTACTTGCGCTATGTCGCCGAGGTTGATGGCGACTGGGTGGCCATCCTGGCTTTCAGCGGCGCGGCTCCGCATCTCAAGCCTCGGGAAAAGTGGCTGGGCTGGAGTCCAAGGCAGCGGGCGCGGCGTCTGGGATTTGTCATCAACAACAGCCGGTTTTTGCTTCTGGTCGAGCGCGAACGCCATCCCAATCTGGCATCGAAAATTCTGGCTCTGTCCTTGAGGCGGGTGGCCCAGGATTGGCAGGAGCGGTGGGAGCAGCGACCGCTGGTGGTGGAAAGTTTCGTTGATGAAAGCCGATTCCGCGGCACCTGCTACCGCGCTTGTGGATTCGAGCAAGTCGGAGCGAGCGCGGGATTTTCCCGTGACGCGCGCGACTACTACACCGAACACGGGCAACCCAAGGCACTCTACTTGCGGGAACTCGAACCCGGCGCGCGCAAACTGCTCTCACGCCCCCAGCTCCCGGCTGCCCTCCAAGACCACGAGGCCAACATAGCCGGGCCCTGTCCGTTCAAAGCCGCAGAGCTCGGAAGCCTCTACGAGCGCTTCCGCGTCCTTCAAGACGAGCGCCGGGGGCACGGCCTCCACCACCGCGCCACAAGCACTTTGGCCTGCGCTGCCGTGGCCACGCTCATGGGAGCCGGCAGCTATCAAGGCTTCGAGGATGTCTGCAAACGCCTCACCAATCGCCAACTTTGCGCCCTGCGCTGCCACTACGATCACAAAACCAAACGCTACATCGCCCCAAGCGACTCCACCTTTTACCGCATAATGAGCAAGGTCGACGCCGCCCATGTCGAAGCCATCATTGCCCGTTGGCTCCTCGAACAGGATATCGCCCAACTCCAGCGCCTTGCCGTCGACGGCAAGTTCCTGCGCGGAACCGGACGCGAGGACGGCAAGCCCCTTGCCCTGCTTTCCATCGTCACCCACCACCTGCGCACCACCTTGCGCTCCGTGCCCATCGAGGAAAAAAGCAACGAACCGAGCCGCCGGGAGGCGAGCGAGATAGGCTGCGCGAAGCGCAGGGCCGTAGGCCCGAGCGAGCGGGAGCGAGGGAGCCAAATCCCCGCCATCACCCCCTTGCTTGCAGGCCTGTCGATCGAGGGATCGACCCTCACGGCCGATGCCATGCACTGCCAACAGGAAACCGCCCGTCTCATTACCCAAGACCACGGAGCCGACTACATTTTCGGACTCAAAGGCAACCAAAGCGGCATCCTCGAGCGCGCCACAAACAAACTCGAGCGCGTTTTTTTTCCGCCCGCGAGTGATGCCCCATGGGACAAGGGCCACGGCAAACTCGTGCGCCGCCGCATCAAAACCCTCGCCACCACACCCGAGGACATCGGGCTCACCGGATGTTGGCGCCTCATCGCCGTCGAGCGCACCACCATCGACCTCACCCTCCCGAAGGCCCGACAAATCCCCGAGACCGAAATCGCCTATTACGTGAGCAGTCGCACCAAAGCCGAAATGAGCGATGAAGAACTCCTGAAAACCATCGTCGGCCACTGGGACGCGATTGAGAACGGAGTCCACCGCGTGCGGGATGTGAGCATGGGCGAAGACGCCTGCCGCATCGCGCAACCCAATGCCGCCCGCAACATGGTCAACCTGCGCAATCTGGCCATCGGCCTCTACAACCTGCTTCTGGCCCAGAACAAAATCAAATCGCCGTCATTGCCATCCTGGAGGCGGTCCATGAAGGGCAGCGAAGCCCTCCGTCACATCCTGAGATAAAAAACACCCCGCGCACTTTGCCTTTCGAACAAGCTTCATGTTGTAAAAAAAAACGCCCCATAAATCCAAAGCGGCCAGCTTCCCAAGGGCCTCGGCGCCGGATGCACCTCCTCCACGCACCCCGGCACGCCAGCCCCGAAGCTCCGGACAAAAATCCTGCCTCTCAAGCGCAATTCAAAATCCATCGCAAAATCAGGTGAAATGGCTCTGTGTGATCCGATCTGGGGCATGGAAATTGGTTTGACGAACAACCCAGAAGCTCATAGATTTCTCCCGTTGACCTCGGGACTCCTTCCTTGACCGCTTGCGGTTGAGAGGCCCCGGGGATTTCTTTTTTTCGGCCCCAGATTGCAGACCAATACCTCTCATTTCAGAAGGCCATGGAAATGATTTCGGGTTTCTTGAAAAGGCATTGGATCGCGTATCCTAAGTCAAAGCCTGCCTGACGGCGGCGATGTTGCGGTCTTGGTCTTCTTCGGTCCGGTAGGGATTGAGCGGGAGGCTGAGGACTTCGCTGGAGGCGGATTCGGCTTCGGGGAAGTCGCCGTATTTGTAGCCCAGCGGAGCGAAGACGGGTTGCTCGTGGAGGCACTTCGGGTAATAGACGGCGGTGGGGATTCCGAGCGTTTTGAGTTTCTCGGCGAGGGTGTCGCGGTCTGGCACGCGGATTGTGTATTGGGCGTAAACATGGGTGTTCCCGTCACGGATGGCGGGTGTCGCGCAGACATCGCGGAGTTTTTCGGAGTAGCGGGCGCCAATGCGGTTGCGAGCCTCGACCTCAGCAGCAAAGCCGGGCCACTTGGCGAGCATAATGGCGGCCTGCAGCGTGTCGAAACGGCCATTCATTCCAACGAGGTCGTGGTAGTGGCGGCGGATGCCGCCATGCGTGCGGATGGCTTTCATTTTCACGGCGAGGTCGTCGTCGTTTGTAAACAGCGCACCGCCCTCGCCGTAGCATCCGAGCGGCTTGGCGGGGTAGAAGCTCGTGCTGGCGATGTGAGTGACATTGCAGCTTTTTAC
>JBJTGE010000207.1:0-4723 GCA_046093785.1 Spartobacteria bacterium | reverse complement strand
CGACGCTGTCGCCATGAGCCAAGCCCTCTGCCTCATGGCGGAAATCCAGGAAGGCGCCGGTGAAAAATCCGAGGCCCTCGGAAATTATCTGCTTGTCACAACCATTTTCAAAAACGATCCCTCTTCCGCAGCCCGCGCCGCAACCCGCGCCGAGGCTCTCCAGAAAGAAAAAGTCATCGTTCCCTGATCCGACCTAACCGTTCCAACAACCATGCAAAAAACAAACCCAGTCACCCGTCGCATCCTCCCGCTCCTGCTCTTGATGGCCGCAGGCTCCATGGCCCACGCCGCCGACAAGCCGCCGGATCAGATGAGCATTATTGAGATGATTCTCCACGGCGGTCCGCTGATCGTCGGAATCTGGTTGTGTATCGTGGGCACCTCGATGGTTCTGGTTACCTACTCCATCCAATTGTTCATGACTCTTCGCGCAGAAAATCTGGCACCAAATGCTCTCATCGAATCCCTGAAATCCACGATTGATGCCGGCAACTACCAAGAGGCCTGGGAGACCTGCAAAGCCAACAAGGCCTATGCAGCCAAAGTCCTCCAAGGCGCGCTCGAGCGCCTGGGCCGTGGCCAGGATGCTGTTCAGGGTGCTTTGATTGAATTCGGTCTTCGCCAGTCGCAACCGATCAAAACAAAAATCAGCTATGTCTCGGTTATCGGAGTTATCGCTCCCATGATCGGGTTGCTGGGAACGGTTATCGGAATGATGGGCGCGTTTGCCGTTCTCGGTCAGTCCGGTGTGGCAGACCCTCGCGGCCTTGCCCTCCGAATCGGTGAGGTGCTCATGGCCACGGCGAGCGGTCTCTTCATCGCCATCCCGGCCTTCATCTTCTATTACTACTTCCGAAACCTCGCCACGATCCGGATCGGTCTCTCGGATGACAAGCTCCACCACCTCATGGTCGATGTGCCCTATGAGGAATTGCACGGTATCATGATCGGCGACGGAGCGGATGGATCCCATGCGCCGCATGCCGCATCGTCCGGCGCCTCCCAAAATATCGCTGCAGCCGCCGAAGCCAACTGCCCGGTTTGCAATGGTGGCATCTCTGTTGGAGAAACCCCTTGCCCTCACTGCGGATCGCCTATTGATTGGGGAACATAATCTCTTAAATCATGTCCGAAGCAGCCAATCCCCGCGGCAAGAAAAAACCCGTCCGCAAACCAGAGCACGAACCCGATCCGGAGTTCCAGATCGCTCCGATGATCGATATTCTTCTGGTCTTGCTGGTGTTCTTCATGTCCATCAGCTCCACGGAAGTGCTGCAGTCGAACAAGGAGATCAACCTTCCCATTGCCAAGGAGGCCAAGGAGGCCAAGGACAATCCCGGCCAGGTCATCATCAATGTGACCTACACGCCCATGAACGACATGACCGCCATCGAGGTGGATCAAAAAGACTATGCCATGCCGGCTGAAATCGTTCCCATTCTTCAGAACAAAGTCAGTGCAAATCCCATGGTTCGCGTTCTCATCCGGGCGGACAGAGAGGTCAAATACGACTATGTGCGCAAAATTCTCGAGGCCGTTGGACAATCCGGCGTTGGCAATGTAACCTTCTCCGTGGTTGATAAAGACCCCAACGCGCAACCCGCGTCTTGATCATTCCCCAAATGAAAATCGACATGTCTCATAATCCAAAAAATCCAACAGGAGGGCAGTTTTAAGCCATGGGTGGAGGTGGTGTATCCGAAGATGGTGATCCGGGCTTCCAAATCGCCCCGATGGTCGATGTGGTCTTCGTGCTGTTGCTGTTCTTCATGGCATCCGCCGGTTCCCAAGTCATCGAAAAAGAACTGAATATCAGCCTTCCCAGTGGCCGTTCCGCCGGGGCGGCCGGAGGCGTGCCATCCACGCCGATCATTATCGACATTCTTCCCGACGGGAAAGTGCAGATGAACAACAAAATCTACGATTCACCGCAAAGCCGTGAATTGCCCGAGTTGCGGAGCTGGTTGAAAGAGACGATTGGAAAGTTTGGCGATAAGGATCCCGTGATTCTTCGTCCCGATCCGATGACCAAGCACGAGCGCGTTATGGATGTGCTCAATGCCGCCTCGGCCTCCGGCGTCACCAAGCTGTCCTTTAGTTGATTTTTCTGCCGTGCGCGGCACCAAGACTTCTTCGAAATCTCGCGGGAGACTCCTCGTCATCCTGCTCATTTGCGCCACTCTTGCAGGCGCTCTTGTTGTTCTGGCGATTCAGGTCGGACGATTCATTCACAGTCCCGACTTCGCGCGTTTTCTGGCCTCGCAGGCGGGAGAGGCTTTGAAATTGGAAGCCAGTTTGGACCCGCTGCGCTGGGAGGGCGACTCGGCATTGAGCGAGGGTTTGACACTCGTCGGAGACGGCACGGACGCGTTGGAGCGCCTCGAAGCCAAAGCGCTTCGAGCCGATTGGAACTGGCGCGCCCTGCTCGCCGGCGCCTGGGAGATCGAACACATCGAGATTCAAAACCTCTCGGCCACATTCAAGCCAAAGACCGAGACCGCCTCGCCTGTGCCTGCCAGCACGCCTGCCGAAAAATCCCACTCCCGTTTTGCATCGTGGCTACCCTCGCGCTTCGAACTCGGCAGCTTCGAAGTGCGGAAGGCCGATCTCCGCTTCGGCGAAATTCAAAGCTCCAACCAGACTCTCACGATCCAGCGTGTTTCCGGTGGTTACAATATCGAGTCGCGCGGAGGCTCGGTCGCTGTTCCCGGCTTGCCGCTTCTCGCGCATTCCTGGAGCCGCCTCCGCGAGCGCGATGGAGTCTTCCATCTCGACGAGGCCCGCTTTTTCCTTCCCTCCGCCGGCTCGCTCGTGGCCTCGGGAAACACGGGACAGAATGCGCGCTTGACCATCGCGTGGGATGGTGTGCCCGCCGCCGGCCTGCCTTTTCCTGTCCTCGCAGAACATCTCGACGGCACGAGCCAAGGGCAGGCGACATTGGATGCCCAAGGCGTCTGGCGCGGCAGGATCAGCTTCACCGGCGCCAGCCTCCGGAATCTTCCGCTTCTGAAAAAAGCCGCCTCATTCCTTGGCGACCCCGCTTGGAGTCGTCCGCAGCTTCAAAAACTCGGCGCCGATTTCGAGTGGTCTGCAGGAAACCTCACGATCACGAATCTCGTCGTCGAATCCAGCGGCCTCGCCCGCATCGAAGGCGCTGTGAGAATCGCCCATGGCGGCAAGCTCTCCGGAGAACTCCAGCTTGGCCTCGATCCCGCCACGCTGAAACTGCTGCCCGGGGCGCGCGAAACACTCTTCGCCGCCACACGCAATGGTTGGTATTGGTCCCCCGTCCAACTCTCAGGCACATTGTCCGAACCCAAGGAGGACCTCTCCCCGCGCCTCACCGCGTGCCTTGCCGGCGCCGCCATCCTCAACCAAACCGGCAAAGCCCTCGACGCCGTCCCCCCCACCGCCATCGACGCAACCAAAGACCTCCTCAACATTTTCACCCCCCTCCTGCCATGACCCGACCCACTACCGCCGACAAAAAATTTGGACGATCGTCCAAATTTTTTGTCTTTTCACTTTGCAGGGAATCCAGGCGGCTCTCTTTGAATCCATGAAAAATCCACCTGTTGTTTTGACGATTGCCGGGTCCGATAATTCCTGCGGGGCGGGTGTGCAGGCGGATTTGAAGACGATCACGGCTCTTGGGGGGTATGCGCAGACGGCGGTGACTTGTGTGGTGGCGGAGGTTCCGGGCAGGGTGGAGGCGATCCAGCCGGTGAGGCCGGATATTGTCGCGGCGCAGATTCGCTTGAGTTTTGAAGCGTTTCCCGTTGCGGCTGTGAAGACCGGCATGTTGTTTTCCACTCCGATCATCCGCGCGGTGGCATCGACTTTGGCGGCTTGCAAAAAACGGGTGCCGGTTGTTGTCGATCCCGTGATGGTTGCTTCGAGTGGAGATCCGCTGTTGAAGGCTTCCGCTGTGAAGGCCTACCGGGATTTGCTTTTTCCTTTGGCGACCTTGGTGACTCCAAATCTCGACGAGTTGCGGATTCTCTCGGGCATGCCGTGCCGCGACCTCGATGAAATCCGGGCGGCGGGCGGGCGGCTCGTCGCGCGGCATGGTTGCGCCTTTTTGCTGAAGGGCGGGCACCTTCGCGCCAAGACGGCGACGGATATCTTGGCCACGCGGGATGGGTTTGAAACCTTCGAAGCGCCTTTCCGCCGCAAGATCGACGCGCACGGCACGGGCTGCACATTTTCAGCGGCGATTGCGACTTTTCTTTCCGCCGCGTTGTCGCTCTCCGAGGCCGTGGGGCATTCAAAAAGATACATCACCCGCGCGATCGAAGAGCATTTGAGCTGGAAGAAAACGACCGCGCTGGAGCACCGCACGCAGCGTGTTCACCTGCCAGGCATGGACTGAAGCACGACGCCTTTGAGGTATTCGGTTTCCGGCAGTCCTAACACCACCGGGTGGTCGAGCGGTTGGCCGATGCGGCGGATGAGTCTCATGTTTCGTCGGGCGTCGTGGAGGCCTTCGGCGATGGCGTTTTCGAACTCGTGGGAGGCGACATGGTGCGAGCAGGAGAATGAGACGAGCAGGCCGTTTTTTGAAAGCAAGGCGGCCGCCCGTGCGTGAAGATCGCGGTAGCCGCGCAGGGCCTCGGCAATTTTTCCCCGTGCCTTGGTGAAGGAGGGCGGGTCGAGGATGATGAGGTCGTATTCGGGTTTGTCCGGGCGGCGCAGGAAGTCGAAGACATCAGCCTGTCGGGCT
>JBJTGE010000206.1:0-14030 GCA_046093785.1 Spartobacteria bacterium | reverse complement strand
GGCTCGTCATTCCTCCCACGCGCGAGCTGATCGAAATGGAAGAGCCCCACTGCGCCTGGCGTGGCATCATGCAGAATTCCGGGCCGCTTTTGCACCTGCTCTCCGAGGCACCGGATGATCCGAGCATGAACTGATCTCCCTGTGACAGCTTGCATTCCGCTTAAGCCGAGGCTTACTTTCACGTAGATGAGCGCTCTTCCAAAGAAAAAACTGACGCCGCAGGAATATCTCGCGATCGAACGTGCTGCCGCATTCAAGAGCGAGTTTTTCGATGGCGAGATGTTTGCCATGGCAGGAACTTCAAAAGAGCACTCACGAATCACGGTGAATCTCACAATTCAATTTGGGAACGCCCTCAAGGGACGGTTCTGTGAAGCCTTCTCCTCCGATCTCCGCGTCAAAGTCAACGCCAACGGCCTCTACACCTATCCCGACCTGACGATTGTTTGCGGTCCGGCCGATGTGGAGGACGAGCAGGCCGATGTTTTGCTGAATCCCACGCTCATCATCGAGATTCTGTCGCCCGGGACGGAGCGCTACGACCGGGGCAAAAAATTCGATCTCTACCGCGAATTGGAATCCCTCAAGGAATATGTCCTCGTCTCGCAGGATCAATATCGCGTTGAGCAGTTCCTTCGCGGAAACGGCAACGAGTGGGGCTACCGCGTTGCGTTCAATAAAGACGACATTGTCGAGTTCCTATCGGTGGGATGTTCGATTCCGCTCAAGGACATCTACGAGCGGGTCGTCTTCCCGCCGGAGCAAGAGGTGCCTCCCGAGGTGATCTTCGATGAAAAGAAAAAACCGGCCTAAGTGACAGGCCGGTTTTTTTAAAAACCGAATGAGTCTCTATTGCCTGCGTTACTTCACGACGCCGAACTCGGCGCGGCGGTTCAAGGCCCACGCTTGTTCGTTGCTGGCTGGATCGGCTGGCATTTCGCTTCCGAAGCTCACGGTTTGAATCCGGTCGGCGCTGATGCCGGCGTCGATCAAGGCTTGGCGCACCGCTTGGGCACGGCGTTCGCCGAGGCCACGGTTGTATTCCTGCGTGCCGCGCTCGTCGGTGAATCCGGCAATGATGAGACGCTTGGAGGAGTCTTTCATGGCGGTGGCGACTTGCTGCACTTTCGAGGCCTCGCCGGGCTCGACCACATAACTGTCGTAGCCGAAGCGGACGGGTGAGAACTGGCCTTTCGTCACGCTGTCGCTGAAGAAATTGGCTCCGCCTTCGAAGCGCTCGGAGAGCGGCGTGCTCGTGACGAAATCGCCATCAACCCCGGCGAATTGATCCCCTTTCTTTTTGTTACAGGCTGAGAGGGAGACGGCGGCGGCGAGTGCGATGATTGGTAGGATTTTTTTCATGGCGTGAGATTGTATGAATTCCGCAAAATTTCAAGTTGGAGCTTAAAAATAGTTCGAAAATAGCCCGGCTGCACGCTGGGCGTGACAACCGGGCGGTTTCGGCAGGGGAAATTACTTCATGAGGAGGGCGGCGCGGGCGCGCTTGACCTCACGGGTGATCTTGCGATGGAGGCTGGCGGACATGCCGGTCACGCGGCGTGGCAGGATTTTGCCGCTCTCAGTGACGAAGCGTTTGAGAAGATCGGGGTTTTTGTAATCGATGGCCTCGAGGTTGAGGTCCACGCGACGGCGTGGCATTGGGCGGTTGGCGCGGCGGAAGTTCGAGCGGCGTTGTGGTGTTTTGGGCTGCATGGCGTTTTATTTGATTTCGCGGTGGAGTGTGTGGCGGTTCAGGTGGGGGTTGAACTTTTTCTTCTCGAGCCGGTTTGGTGTGCGCGGGCTCTTTTTGTTGCGTGTGGTGATGTAGCGCGAGGCGGGTTTCCCCTCGGCTTTGGCCTCGGTGCATTCGAGGGTGATGTTTTCCTGTGGCATAGATTTAGTCTTTGGTGTCGGTGGTGGTGTCTTCCTCCTCGCTCTCGGATTCGCTTTCCTCGCCGAGCCCGAAGAGGGAGGTGACGGGCTGGCGGACGCGTGTGAGGCGGTTGGTTTTCTCCAACTCGGCCTGGCACTCGACGGTGTATCGGGCGAATGGGCGGGCTTCGAGGCGGTTGTGGGGAATTGGCTTGCCGGTGATTTCGCAGAAGCCGTAGTTGCCGTCGTTGATTTTTTTCAATGCGGCATCGATCTCGAAAAGGGAATCGCGCTCCTGGGAAAGCAGGCTCAAGGCAAAGTCGCGGTCATAGGCGTCGCTGCCGGCATCGGCCGTGTGCATGCCGAAAGCGGAGGCTTCGCTGCCCTCGGCGCGGTTGCGGAGCGAGTCGCGGCCCACGCCGCTCATGGAATCAAGGAGCGTGTCTTTGAGTTGGAGAAGCCGATCGCGTTGTTTGGCAACCCAGCCTGTGACTTTAACTGGCTCTTTGCCTTTCTTGATCACGACCACGGGCATTTTCACGGGCTTGGCCGGGGCTCCTTTTTTGACGGGAGCGACTTTTTTGACGGGCGCTGTTTTCTTAACCGGGGCCGCCTTTTTGATTGGCGCGGCTTTCTTGACGGGTGGCTTGGTTTTGACAACGACCGCCTTCTTTTTGACTGGCGCGGCTTTTTTAGGCGTGGGCTTTTTGGAAGCAGGCGCAGACTTTTTTGCCGGGGCGGCTTTTTTGACGGGAGCCGCTTTTTTTACGACGGCGGAAGTCTTTTTGGAGGGAGCTGGCTTTTTGGAAGCTGGCTTGGCCTTGGCTTGAGGCTTGGCCTTGGCAACAGGCTTCTTTGCAGGAGCCGCCTTTTTTGCAACAGGCTTTGCCTTGGCAGGTTTTTTGGATTTTTGGGCCATGGACGGTTTGGTTTAGTGAAAGGGGCGAGGAAAGTAGCCTAGTCGTCCATGCCGAGCAAGGGTTTTGTTCGAAGAAAAAAACAGGCGGTTTTTTGAGACTCCGGTCCTGCGCTGGAAATCATGATCCAATGCGCTTCATGACATCCAGGTGAGGGCGTCTTTTTTCCCGACATAGCGGAGAATCGCATTTTTGAAAAAACGGTTGTCGCGAGATTTGGATTGAAACCAACCGTGGGCCATGGCTTCTTATCGCGATCCCAATTATGAAAAAGTCTTCCGCAATCGTGCTCGGCTCCGCTTTGGCCGTATTGGCTCTCGCAGCTTGTGAATCGCAGCGTCCGGTCCGCAAAACAGGTTCAGGCCGCTTCGGCTACCAAGGCTCCGCGGGTGCCACGCAATTCATCACGCCGACACCGACGCCGGAGGGTTACACGGAGATGCCGCCCGCAGTGGACCCAAATGCCACGCCGACCCCCGCGCCGACGCCCACTCCGCCTCCGGAGCCTGTGGCCTCGAGGGATCTCTCCTACGGAACACCCGTTCCCGGCAAGCCGGGATTCGTCACCAGCCCCCACTCGCCCTATGCGGGCTACGTGGATGTCCGCGGATTCCCTCCCGGCACCGAGGTGAAATGCCCCTACTCGGGCAAGATTTTTCTGGTGCCCTGAACCGGCGCGTCACCATCCTTGGCCCCGGCCTGATCGGGGGCTCCCTGGCCATGGCCTTGCGCCGTGGAGGCCGATTTCAAGATGTCTCGATCTGGGTGCGCCGCGAGGAGGCCGCGCTCGAGGCGGCTTCGTTGCTGCCGGGTTGCCATGTTTCGCATGATCTCGCCACGGCTGTCGCAGAATCCGATATCGCCGTTCTCTGCCTTTCGCCGCATGCGATCGAGGCGATCGGTCCCGAATTGGTGAAACATTTGCCCCGGCACGCCATCGTGACAGATGCGGGCAGTGTGAAAGGTAAAATCGTGACCCGGCTCGAGGTGGTCTTCGGGGGGCGATTCATCGGGGCGCATCCCATGGCCGGCTCGGAGCAGAGCGGCATCCGCGCCGCCCGCGAGAATTTATATGACGGCGCGGTTTGCATTCTCACGCCGACGGCGCACACCGATCCTGCCGCGCGGGACTTGGCGGCGGAGTTGTGGACCACGGCGGGTTGCGCACTTCAGGAAATGTCCCCCGAGGCCCATGACCGCGCCATGGCACGAATCAGCCATCTTCCCCATGCCGCCGCCGCCGCCTTGGTTCACGCCGCACTGGGAGCGAATCCCTCGCTCGCCCGTCTTGCCGGGGGCGGCTATCGCGACTCGACCCGCATCGCAGGCGGGCCCGAAGGCCTCTGGGCGGAAATTTTCCTCGATAATAGTGCCGAGGTTTTAAACGGAATCCATGACTTGCAAACCGCTCTTGAGACGCTGAAACTCGGCCTCGAAAGCGGCAACCGGAGCGCCGTGGAGGCGTTTCTTGCAGATGCCCGGACGCTTCGGGCCAGCCAGCCACCAGCCACATGAAGGCCACCAAGGACAACCACTCTCTCACATCCCGCCGCGCAGCTCTCATCGACACGGAAATCGCAGTCCCGCCCGACAAAAGCATCTCCCATCGCGCTGTCATGCTCGCCGCCCTCTCGAATGGCACTTGCGTGATCCGCAATTTTCTCGAGGGCGAGGACTGCCGCAGCACCGCCGCAGCGATGCGCCAGCTCGGGGTTTTTATCGAGTGCCCGGAACCCGGCACGCTCATTGTGGAAGGCGTGTCCGGCCGATTCACGAAGCCGTTCGCCGACCTCGATTGCGGCAATTCCGGCACCACGATGCGCCTCATGTCCGGCATCCTTGCCGCGCAGAATTTCACCTCCCGACTCACCGGCGATCCCTCGCTTTCAAAGCGCCCGATGCAGCGCGTCATCGACCCGCTGCGCCTCATGGGAGCGAATCTCCACGCGGAGGGTGAAAAATCCTGCCCGCCGCTTGTGATCGAAGGTCATGGCCATCTGGAGGGCATCACCTACCGCACGCCTGTCGCCAGCGCGCAGGTCAAAAGCGCAATCCTCCTCGCCGGACTCTTCGCCAAAGGCTCCACCACGGTGATCGAGGATGTCCGCTCGCGCGACCACACCGAGAGGATGTTCGATTACTTTCTCATCAAATCGAAACGCGAGGAGGTGTGGGAAAACAAAAACTCCCCGAAGGACCGACGCCTCGTGGAAATCCGCACGACCGTGGAAGGTGGGCAAGTGCCGGAGTCGATGGATTTCACAGTCCCCGGAGACATCTCCAGCGCCGCCTTCTGGCTGGTCGCCTCCGCCGCGCAACCCGGTTCCCGCCTGCTGGTGAAGGATGTGGGTCTGAATCCCACCCGCACCGGCATTATCGATGTCCTCGTCCGCATGGGCGCGCGCATTCGCGAAGTCATCGAAACCTCGCTCAGCGGCGAGCCTGTCGGAAACATCGACATCAAAGGCACCACCCTCCGCGCCACAACGATCGCGGGTGCGGAAATCCCGAATGTGATTGATGAAATCCCCATCCTCGCCGTGGCAGCTGCTCTGGCGCAGGGCACGACGGTGATCCGTGATGCGGCCGAATTGCGCGTCAAGGAAACCGACCGCATCGCGGCTGTGGCGGCGAATCTCCGCGCCATGGGCGTGAAAGTGGAGGAATTCCCCGACGGCATGGCGATCACAGGCGGCAGCCCGCTGAAAGGGGCGCGACTGCCATGCCATCACGATCATCGCATCGCCATGGCCTTCGCCGTCGCGGGGCTTTTTGCGGATGGCGAAACGGTCATCGAAGACACCGATTGCGTGAACACCTCCTACCCCGGCTTTGCCGATGCGCTTCTGCACATCCAAAAAGGTGGCCGCATCAAGAATCGCACGGAGGTTTTGTCCGGTTTGAAAGGCAGCGGCTCGCCTGCGGTGAGAACTTCCGCCCCATGATCGTCATTGCCATCGATGGTCCCGCCGCCTCGGGCAAAAGCAGCGTGGCCACCCGGCTCGCTCGGCGGCTCGGCTTCGCCCATGTGAATTCCGGCGCCATGTATCGCGCCGTGACCTGGGAGATTCTCCGCCAGCAGATCGACGCATCGCATCCCGAAAGCATCGAGGCCGCTGTGAAACGCATGTCGGTGGACTCTGGATTCAGCGAAGCGGGCGAGTCTTTCATCCGCATCAATTCCGAGATGCCCGATCTCGAGCTTCAGACGCTCGAGGTGAACCAGAATGTTTCACCGGTTGCCGCCGTGCCCGCTGTCAGGCAGCTCGTCAATGCCCAGCTCCGAACGCTGGCCGCGAAACGCCCGATCGTCAGCGAGGGACGCGATATCGGCTCGGTGGTTTTTCCCGACACGCCCCACAAATTCTACCTCGATGCGTCGCCCGAAGTCCGCCGCCAGCGCAGGGCCGCGCAGGGGCTCCACGACAGCATCGAGAAACGCGACAAACTCGATTCCAGCCGGGCCAATGCTCCGCTCAAAATCGCCGCCGGAGCGCATGTGATCGACACCTCGCACCTCACCCTCGAAGGCGTGGTGGACAAGGTGGCGGAAATTCTTTCAAAATCCGGAATCCGCCCGGCATGACGATCGTCTACAATATTTTTTACAATCTGGCGAAGCTCCTCGCCCGCATGATTTTTTCCATGCGCGTCATCCACCCTGAGCGGATGGTGGAGTCCGGCCCGCTGCTCATCGCGGTGAACCACTCGAGCTTCTTCGATCCACCGCTGGCCGGCATTTGCAGCCGCCGTGGGGTTTTTTATCTCGCTCGAAAAACCCTTCTGAAATGGCCCTTCTTTGGCCCGCTCTTCCCCGCGATGAATGTGATCCCCGTGGAGCGCGATGGAAACGACATGTCCGCCCTGCGCGAGGTCATTAAAAAAGTGAAGGAGGGAAATGCCGTGCTTTTGTTTCCGGAAGGCACGCGCTCAGTCGATGGCCACCTTCAGCCGGCCCGCGCGGGCATCGGTCTCGTGATTGCCAAAACCGGCGCCCCTGTGCTGCCGATGCGCATCTTCGGCGCCTACGAGGCTTTTCCAAAAAATGCCCGCCGCTTCCAGCTTTCCCAGATCACCGTGGTCATCGGTGAGCCGATCCATTTCACAGAGGAGGAAATTTCAAACGCCTCGCGCGAGACCTATCAACTGCTCAGCAACCGCGTCATGGATGCCATCGGCGCTTTGAAACTTCCATGATCTCCACCGACCGCGCCTCCTCGCCGCTTCCCTGGCTCGCCGCAGCTGTGGCGTTGCTCTACATCGTTCTCCTCGTCGCGCGCTTCGCCCTCCCGCCTGCGAAAGTCGATGTGCAGGTCGTCGTTCGTCCGGCACCTTCCGCTAATTGATTGAACATCCCGGCCGGCGAAGTAATTTTACCCGATGTTCAAGGACCATGATTTCCAGTATGCGATGGAGAACACGCGTGTGGTCGTGACGCCGCAAAGCGCCATCGAAACCTTCGGCACGACGCGATTCCATTTCTCCCTCGTCACCGAGCCGCTCGACGAAGTGGAAACCGTTCGCATCCGCTCCGGCACAATCGAGGCCGAGCGTCCGCGCATCCTTTCGCCCACACATTTCAGCAAAGTCCTCCTGGAAGGCTTCGGCGAGGAGGCCAGGGATTTTGCCGACTGGTTGGAAGCCAATCCCTCCGCCGCCCGCGTTCTGCGCTACGGGTTTCAATTCCGCAAAACCGACCTCTCCGAGAAACTCGTGCGCGAGCCGTTCGACGAGGCGATCGCCCGCATGGAGGAGGAAATCAAAAAAGGCGACGATCCCTTCCGTGCGCTCATCGCGGGCGTGGACGATGTCTGGGAGGTTTGCCTGCTCAAGTTCTCCATGGAAATGATCCAGCGTTCGGCGGGCGAAAATGTCGCAGAGTGGAAACGCCGCGGCCTCGCCTGATTTCGGAGTTTTCATTTTCCAGACGCAGCGAATAGGTTTTTCTGACATTCCATGTTCATCAAAGCACTCACGATCTTGTTCCTCGTGGCCGCCATCCTCGGGGGCAGCGGCTACTTCATCTACGAACTCTATTACAAAGAAAAAAAACTCGATGTGGTGGAGCAGGCTGCGGTCCCCACGCCCACGCCGGCCCCGACGCCGCATCCCGCTCTGGCGGCATTCGATTCCCTCAAGCCGGTCCTTGCGCAAAACACCGTCGAGGCGCGTGATGCCATCGCCGCGCACCTGGGCACCTACCCGGACTCGCCGAAGGCCGCCGAGGCCCGCGCCGCCATCGGCCGCATCAATCTCATTCTCTTCCGCGATCCCTCCGCCACGCCGTCAAACACCCTTTACACGGTGAAAAAAGGCGACTCGTTGGACCGCATCAAGTCGCAGTTCAAAACAAATTCCGAGTTGATCTATTGGGCCAATGGAATGACCTCGATCAACCTCCAGATCGGACAGCAGCTTCTGATTCCTGTGGTGGATACCGCGCTCGTGATCGACCGCGCCACTTCCACGGTCACGCTCCTGAATGCCGGGGCCTTCTTCAAAGAATACCCCGCCGTTTCCATGGTCCTCACCGGTCAGGCGTCCAGAGGCGAAATCGAGGCGAAGGTCGCGGACCGCATCGCCCGCAAAGGCGAGGCCCGCGTCGCCTTCGGAGCGAAAGACTACGCCGAGGCCGAGCGGACAGTCCTCATCAACCCCGGCAATGTCGTCCTTCGCACGCCGCCCGCTCCGGCGGCGGATGGATCAACGCCTCCAACGCCCTCCGGCATCGTTTTCAATCCCCAGGATTTCGACGAGATTTACGCCCTCGTGAAGTCCGGCACACCCGTCACCATCAAATAACGAGCCCATGAACAAACAGACCTTGGATTTTGAAAAACCCCTCGTCGAACTCGAGCAGAAGATCGATGAGCTGAAGAAGCAATCCGAAGACCGCAACATCGACCTTGGCGGCGAGATTCGCGGCATGCAGGAGAAGTTGGAATCCATGCGGGGCCAGATTTACGGCAACCTCAGCGCCTGGCAGCGGGTGCAGATTTCCCGCCATATCGCGAGGCCTTTCTTTTTGGATTATGTGCGCATGGCGTTCACGGAATTTGTGGAACTCAAGGGCGACCGGCTCTTCGGCGACGATGCGTCCATGCCTGGCGGACTGGCGACGATTGATGGCATTCGTTGCGTGGTGATCGGCCAGCAAAAAGGCCGCGATATGAAGGAAAACCTCCTTCGCAACTTTGGAAGCCCGCACCCAGAAGGTTACCGAAAGGCTCTTCGCCTGATGCGGATGGCAGAGAAATTCGGTCTACCCGTCGTCGCGCTCATCGACACTCCCGGCGCCTACCCGGGCGTGGGAGCCGAGGAGCGCCACATTGCAGAGGCGATCGCGGTGAATATCCGTGACATGATGGCCCTCCGCACGCCGGTTGTTTCCGTGGTGATCGGCGAGGGCGGGTCCGGTGGAGCGCTCGGTATCGGAGTCGCCGACCGCGTGCTCATTCTGGAAAACGCCTACTACTCGGTGATCAGTCCCGAAGGTTGCGCCGCCATTCTTTGGAAACACCGCAAACACGCTCCCGAAGCAGCGCAGGCCCTCAAGCTCAGCTCCCCCGATCTCCTTGAAATGGGTCTCGTGGACGGAGTCATCCCCGAACCCGCCGGCGGCGCGCATTGCGATCCCGAGCAGGCGGCCGAAAATCTCAAATCCGCCATCTCCAAGGAACTTCAGACCCTGCTCAAAACGCCGGTCGATAAACTCCTCCGCGCGCGCTACGACAAATTCCGCAAGATGGGCGTCTTTCAGGAATAACAGACCGCCTGCCGCCTGATGAAAATCATCGACCGCCATGTCGCCACCGGCATCCTTGTCACGGCGGCGCTTGGCGTGCTGATCTTGAGCCTGGTCCTCGTTCTCGGAAACATCTTCCGCGAGCTGCTGAACATTTTGGTGAACAACCCGGATGTTCCGATTCTCACCGTCCTCGGCTTCATGGCGCTGGTGTTGCCGTTTTCTCTCACCTTCACGATTCCATGGGGATTTCTCACAGCGATCCTGCTTGTGTTCGGCCGCATGTCCGCCGACAGCGAATTGATCGCCCTCAAGTCGAATGGCGTGAGCATTCCCCGCGTGAGCGTTCCGGTTTTTGTGATCTCCATCCTCCTGACGCTCGTCTGTTTTTGGATCAATATCGAGGTCGCCCCCCGCGCCGAACAGGCGATGACGCGCGCCGTGGTGGACATGGCGACAAGCAATCCCGCAGCGCTCTTCCGGGCCGACGAGGTGGTGGACGCCTTCCCCGACCGCCGCGTGTATGTCGGTGGAAAAGACGGCGAAAAACTCAGGAACATCCTCGTCTTCGAGCTCAACGACGACTCGCGTGTTTCCAAGATGATCTTCGCGAAGGAGGGCGCTCTCACTCCCGACACGGCGAACTCCCGGCTTCTTTTTAAATTGTTCGATGCGCGTTTCGAGCAGCGCGACGCCAAGGCCAGCGAGGACTTTTCAAAAATCCACCAAGGCATCGTGATGAAAGAGGGCGTGTTCCCGCTCGCGCTGGACAAGTTTTTCAAGGAATTCCAGAGCAACCGCCGCCTCAGCTCCTACACGCTCCCGGAGCTCTATCACGCCTACACGCAAGCCGAGGGCAAGAAGCGCCAGGAAATGCTCGTGGAACTCAACAAGCGCTTTTCCACTTCGCTTTCGTGCATTGCCTTTGCCCTGATTGCCATTCCGCTCGGCATCACAACGCACCGCAAGGAAACCTCCGTGGGCTTCGCCCTCAGCCTCATCGTGGCCTTCAGCTACTTCTTTTTCATTCTCATGGCGGACACCTTTCGTGGCAGTCCCGCCGCATTTCCCCACTTCCTCATCTGGGTGCCGAACTTTGTTTTCTTCGCTCTGGGCCTCTGTCTCTTCAGCCGCCTTGCGAAACGCTGATGTCATGAAATCCCGATTCCTTCCGCGCGCCGTTTTTCTTCTGGTTGTTCTGCTACTCTTCGTGCTCGGAGGCATCCTCGCCTGGTTCCAGTCGTGGCGCTCCGCCCGCTTGGCGGATTTGTATTCCACATCACAAATCGTCACCACCAAGAGCGGGCCGATCGAGTATGTCCGCCACGGCGAAGGCCCGGCGGTTCTGGTTTTCCACGACGCGCCGGGCGGCTATGACCAGGGCGCGGCCTTGGCTGGCTTTCTGGTGGATGAAGGTTTCCAAGTCATCTGCCCCTCCCGCCCGGGCTATCTCCGCACACCGCTGGAAACCGGCATCACTCCCGAAAACCAGGCGGATGCCGCCGCGCAGCTGCTCGACAGCCTCGGCATCGAGCAAACCGCCGTGCTGGGATTCGGCTGGGGAGGCCCCACCGCGCTGGAGTTCGCCCGTCGATTCCCGCAGCGGACGACGGCGCTTGTTTTCATTGGAGCTGCTGTGGGCCGCTTGAATCCCCCCGCCGCGCCCGCCGTGCCATTCCCGCAGGCCGTGGGCGAGGGCCTGACGGGGGATGTCGGATCCTGGCTCTATGTGCGCCTTTCGGAAAACGATCCCGCCGCCGCCTTGCGCGCCGCTTTTTCCACGGCATCACTCGGCGGTGCCGGAGCGCGCGATATTTGGACCGGCCTTGTGCTTGACAATCCCGACCAACTTGCCCTCTTCCGCTCGCTGGCGCTCTCGCTTTCCCCGATCTCTCCTCGCGAATCGGGACTTCGAAACGACCTCCTCCAAGTCCGCGCCTTTCCGGAAATTCCTCTTCAAAATATCACCACCCCCGTCCTGCTGGTTCACGGCGGCATGGACAAGGCGATTCCCGTGGCGCCTGTCGAGGCCGCGAAGTCGAAACTCCCGAATTCCGAGTTGCTCCTCTTCCCCGACGATGGACACCTCATTTTCCTTGGCCGGGGAGCCTCCATCGCCGAGGACCGCATCACCACCTTTTTGAAAAAACACACCGCACCCCATGGCGAATAAGTCGCGCGTCACCAAACTTCCCAACGGCCTTCGCATCGCCACCTGCGAAATGCCCCACGCCGAAACCGCCGCCATGGGCATCTGGGCCTCCGTCGGAGGACGCCATGAACCGGCGGACCTGAACGGCATCTCGCACTTCATCGAGCACATGCTTTTCAAAGGCACCCGCCGCCGCTCCGCGCGCCGCATCATGGAGGAGGTCGAGGGCGTGGGCGGCGACATGAACGCCTTCACCGCCGAGGAGCGCACCTGCTACTACGCCACCGCAGCCGCCGAGTTTTTTCCGAGGGTCTGCGATGTCCTCTGCGATATCTACATGAACCCCCGCTTCTCGCCGCGCGACATCGACCGCGAGCGTGGCGTCATCGCCGAGGAAATTCTCATGTATGAGGACGAACCCTCCTCGCGCGTCCAGGAACTCCTCGAGAAAGCCCAGTGGGCCGGGCACCCCCTCGGCAGGCCGATCACAGGAACCCTCCAAACCATCGAAGGGATGGACGCCGACGCCTTCCGCGCCTACCGCGCCAGCCATTACAACGCTCCAAGCACCGTCGTGACAGCCGCAGGAAAAATTGAACACGACCGGGTCGTCGAAAAAGTCTGCGAACTTCTCGCCGGCCTCCCGACAGGAAAATCCCCCTCCGCGAAGCCATTTCCCGCACGGCAGAAATCCCCCCGCATCACGACCGAGGCCCGCGACATCCAGCAGACGCAAATCGCCCTCTCCCTGCCCGCCCTCAGCCACCGCGACGAACGCCGCTTCACGCTCCACCTCCTCAATGTGATCCTCGGCGCGAACGCCAGCTCCCGTCTCTTCCAGGAAATGCGCGAGAAGCGCGGGCTGTGCTACTCCGTGAGCAGCCACTGGCTGAGCCTGAACGACGGCGGCGCACTCGGCATCTCCGCAGGCCTCGACCGGCGCAACCTCGAAAAATCCCTGCGCCTCATCCTCGCCCAATTCGACCTCCTCTGCAAAAAACCCGTCGGCACCGCCGAACTCCGCCGCGCCAAGGAATACACCATCGGCTCGAACCGCATGGCCCTCGAACGCAGCTCCAGCCAAAACGCCCGCCTCGGCGGCGCCCTCCTCTCCCAAGGCAAAATCGTCGACATCGAAACCATCAACGAAAGCATCCGCGCCGTCACCCCGGACGACATCCTCGCCGTCGCCTGCGAAATCCTCAACCCCTCCCGCCTCACCATCGCCGTCGTCGGCCCCAACCCCGACGAACCCATGCTCAAAAAACTCCTCGCCACCTGATAAACACCCCGAGCAGAAGTTAATAATAAAATCCTGCCCCAACCCTCACCCCCAGTTTTACTGAAGAGGTTTGTCGACGGCAACCGCCTGGTCCCCGTGCGCACATCCCCGTGCCCTCGTGGTGGATCGCAAAAAATGCGACCGAAGGCCAGTGGTGTTCTCCTGTCGGGCGCGAGGCGCACCCGTCTGCGCCCGAGGGCAAGCGCGCTCCCCGAGACCATGCGCTACCGCGCCGAGAATTTGCCAACCACTACGCCCCACCGACCTCGTAAAAGGGTCAGTCCCGGTTCATTTTCTTTCATTTTTGGCAAATCAAGTGCATTTGCAGAGACGCCGTTGGCGCAGCTGAAGTTTGGGACCCCGACGGCGCGGCGTTCCTACCATTTGGCACGAAGCGCGCTGCCGCGCGGGTTCTGTAGCGGCTGTCTATGACTGCCGAATCGGAGGTGCCGCTAAAGCAATCGCGCGGCCGCGCGCTCGTGAATGCAAGGTAGGGTCGGCGCGCCGTCGCTGACCCATTTTCGCGGCAAGGCCGCCATTGCATCCAGAGGAAACGCCGCTTCGCGGCTGAAGAATGGGACCCCGACGGCGCGGCGTCCCTACCATTTGGCACGAAGCGCGCTGCCGCGCGGCTGCTGTAGCGGCGTCTCTATGAGCGCCGTGGCTTAAGTTTGGGACATGCCGGAGGATGATCCCTCCCAAGTTTTGAATCGCGCTTTCTCTAAAAAAATTCAGGCGGGACGGCGCCCGGTGAGTGCGCGCTGGAGGGTGAGTTGGTCCGCGTGTTCCAGTCCACCGCCGGCCGGGAGTCCGTGTGCGATGCGGGTGGTGCGGATTTCCAGGGGCGCGAGGATTTCCGTGAGATAATTTGTCGTTGCCTCGCCTTCGACATCGGCGCTGAGGGCGAGAATGATTTCCGTGGGATTCTCTTCACGGATTCTCTCCAGAAGCGGTTGGATGCGCAACTGCGCGGGGCCGATGTGGTCGAGCGGGGAAAGACGGCCGCCGAGGGCGTGGTAGAGGCCTTGGAAGACCCCGCTGCGCTCGAGCGGGAGGATGTCG
>JBJTGE010000205.1:0-2506 GCA_046093785.1 Spartobacteria bacterium | reverse complement strand
GCAACCACCGTGCGCGGATACGAGATCAATGAAATGCTCGGCACAAAAATGCGGGCGCTATTCCAGCGGAGGCGAGGCCGCGATCTTTTCGATCTCCATCGAGCCATCACGATGCCATTGCAAGGATTCAGCTCAGCTGCGGTGATGGAATCCTTCCGCCACTATCTCGACGCGGAAAAATCACGGGCCGGGCGTGCGGAATTTACCGCACTGCTGGCAGGCCACATGGCCGATCCCGGATTTCGCTCCGATATGCACGATCTTTTGCGACAAGGGATCGAATACGATCCTCAAGAAGCCGCACGACTCGTCCAACGAGAACTCATCGATCTTCTGCCGAACTGAAATGCCTCTGATGTCTTCCCAATTGCCCTCGACTCTCGACTCTCGACGCTCGACTGCTCGACACTGGTCTCTCGCCCCCCTCCGCCCCTGCCCTCGACCCTCGTCACTCGACTCCGCCTTCTTCTTCCACCAGCCCTCGACGCTCGTCACTCGACTCTTCCCCCCTATCGACATGCCGGTGCAGAGTTATTCCTCGGGGATGACCGTGCGCTTGGGGTTCGCCGTCGCCACGGCGCTCGATCCCGCCTTTAAGATTGTGGAAAACCGCCAGCACAGTAGATTATTTCAACCATGCTAGCCGAAAAACCCGTTCCTGTCCCCTGTCCTCCCGAAGTTCTTTTGGAGCTTCACGTGTCTCCTGAGGAACTTGCCGAGTTGGTCAAAGAAAAAGCCGCCCTCGCACTCTTCCGCGAAGGCAGGCTCTCCTCCGGGCTCGCCGCACGCTGGGTCGGACAACCGCGAGCCCTCTTCCTGATGAAAGCCATGGCGCAAGGCGCGCGCCTGCTCGACCAAGGCCAGATCGACTACGAGCGGGAAACCGCGCTGTGAAAGTTTACAGCAACACCACACCGCTCCTGGCCTTCGCCGCCATTGAGCGGTTCGACATCCTTCAAGCCGTCCATGGCGAACTCCATGTCGTCGAATCAGTCAGCAAAGAATGCCAAGCCGGGCTGCCCGTCATCGTCCCGGATTTGGAGCAAATCCAATGGGTGCGTCTGGTTGCAAGCCCCGCGAGTGCCGATCCCCGTTTTCTGGCTCTGGATGCCGGCGAACGCGACACCATCTCTGAAGCCCTGCGCGACGGAGCGGACCTCGTGCTCATGGATGAACGCCTCGGCCGGAATCTCGCCGAATATTACGGACTCCGGGTCGTCGGCACGCTCGGCACACTTTTGAAAGCCAAAAAAATCGGCATCATTTCAGAATTCCTGCCAATCGTTCGAGCCTTGCAAGAGCATGGCTTTTGGTATTCGGAGAAATTGATCCAGCGCCTCGCAAACGATGTCGGGGAATAATCGGGAAATGATTAAGCATTGTTCTTCAATGGAAAACAGCGGGCATTCTGTCATTCTCAAGAATGTAGGCATGGCCGACTCTGGGATGGTGCTGAAAGATAGCGGGTTGTAATATTTGATTTATGAGTGATGTTGGAAGAAAAGCGTCGAGACCACCGGCGCATGGGGTTGCGCGGGGAAGCCTACCGAAGGTAGCCTCCGAGGTGAGAGTCGCGGGCGCGGCCGAAGCAATCGAGCGTCGAGGGACGAGGGCCAGAAGGCGGGAATTTCGGTTCGAGCGCATCGAGGCATGGCAACTCGCCCGTCAGTTCAACCGGCAAGTCTATGGGTCAAAATCCTGTTATGCAGCACCGAAAATCACAAATGCAAGCTTGACACTCGCCCATTTGCACGATCATTTCAAAATATGCTTATGCGCGTAGAAGAAATTACAGATGTTGCGCTTGCTCTGCCAAGCGAAGCCAGGGCAATGCTGGCCGATCGCCTTGTGGAAAGCCTAGACCCTGCTGAGGATGGTTATATCCACGGCCTATGGGTTGCTGAGGCAAACCGCAGACTTCACGAATTGCGCTCCGGGCAAGTTCAAGGAATTCCCGGTGAAGCTGCGATCGCCAGACTTCGCCAAAAATATGTCGGATGAACTACGAGTTCCATCCAGAGGCACTTGAAGAATTCGAGTCCGCAGTGGCATTTTATTCGCTGCGTCAAAAAGGATTGGAAGTCAGGTTCATCGATACCGTTGTTGCGGCAATCAAGCGCGCCTGCGATTCCCCACAGACTTGGCGCAAGTTTGATGGAGAAATTCGAAGAGTTCTCGTGCAGGTATTTCCATACGCTGTTTTATATTCGATGGAGAAAGATTTTATCTATATCATTGCGGTAATGCATTGCAGCAGGGAGCCGGGATATTGGAAGGAAAGACTCGGCAGGGGGTAATATCTCAAGAGTTGAGGGTTAATTCATTTATGAGTGATGTTGTGATTCGGGTGGAAGGGGTGTCGAAGTTGTATCGGTTGGGCGAGGTGGGCACGGGGTCGTTGGCGCACGATGTGAATCGGTGGTGGCACAAGGTTCGGGGGAAGGAGGATCCGTATCTGAAAATCGGGGAGGTGAATGATCGGACGAAGCCTGCGAAGCAGGCGAGG
>JBJTGE010000204.1:0-12982 GCA_046093785.1 Spartobacteria bacterium | reverse complement strand
ACTGGAGAGTCACCTCCAGTGGGCCTCAAAAAAACATCCCGACGCCCGAAAACTCGTCATTGCGGAATCCATTTACAGCATGGACGGCGACCGCGCCCCGCTTCGCGAAATCGTGGAACTCAAGGACCGGCACGGCGCATGGCTCTTCCTCGACGAGGCCCATGCTGTCGGAGTCACCGGTCGGCAGGGCAGGGGATTGGCCGACGATCTCGGCGTGGCCGAGCGTATCGAAATCCAAATGGGAACGCTGGGCAAAGCGCTCGGTTCCCATGGCGCCTACATCGCCGGCAGTCGCACACTCCGGGATTTTCTCATCAATCGCGCCCGCAGCTTCATTTTTTCGACATCGCCGCCGGCTCCCGTTGCTGCGGTCTCGCGCAAGGCGATCGAAATCTCAGCCTCGCCGGAAGGTGATTCCCTGCGCGCCGCCCTCTGGAGCAATCTCCACCACCTGCAATCCCTTCTCGATCTTCCGACGCCCGCGAGCGCCATTCTGCCCATCGTGATCGGCAATGAAAATGAGGCCGTTCAGGCATCCGCCGAACTCCTCGACAGCGGATTTCTGGTTCCCGCGATTCGTTTTCCA
This sequence comes from Spartobacteria bacterium, assembly GCA_046093785.1. Taxonomy (GTDB): domain Bacteria; phylum Verrucomicrobiota; class Verrucomicrobiia; order Chthoniobacterales; family Terrimicrobiaceae; genus UBA967. The sequence continues at coordinate 12,396 of JBJTGE010000204.1, read as the reverse complement.
ACCGTCGCCAAAGGCTCCGCCCGCCTTCGCATCACCCTCACGGCGAGACACGCCAAACAAGACCTCGAGTCGCTTGCCGAGTCGCTCTCGCGCCTTCGCCTAAAACGCCTGCCGGTCTGAACTACCGCGCGCCGCCAGTGGCAGGTGCGGTTTTCGCGCCAGACCACTCGGCCTTTTTCACTGCGGCAAGTTCCTTCATGAAATCCGGGTCGTCTTTCAGCTTTTCAAAAATAAGCCGTCCCAGTGCGCGCGAGGCCATGATGTCCGTCTGGTAGTGGACGCCTGCCACGACGCGGTCCGATCCCACACGCGCTCCGCAATAAATGATCTGCTTTTTCTTGGCGGGATCGAGTTCCGCCAACACCAGGGCCCAGAGCCACCCCCGCAGGGAGTGTCCGCTGGGATACGAGAAACTTGCAAACCTTGGCACATACGAGACGACCCCGTCCTTCTCGTGGGCATCAACCGGGCGCTTTCTCGCGTAGTGCGCCTTCAGTTGGTCTTTGATTTTTTCTCCGGTGGTGGAAAGCTTTTCGAAAAGCTCGCCGGTCAGGGGATACCTCGATGCGGTGAAATTCCGTCCAAGCACCTCGCTGAAAATTTTGAAGTGCTCCAAATCTGCGGTTCGCTTGGAGTGCTTGATTTGTTCCTTCGTGGCACAGGCCTGAACAGCGAGCACATAATCCAGATCGCTGATGTCGACCGCATCGCCCTCTTTCGGCGGCGGAGGGATTCGGTGGATAAAATAGGACGCCGGCGGCATGGGCCATCCTTGCTCCGCCTGCGCGGGCAGCAAGGCGAGGAGGCTAACGGCAATGAGAGGAAGAAAGGGTGTTGGTTTCATCAATTCAGTTTGGAATCTGCCTGCTTTTCACTCTCAAAAACAAGCCGCCGTTCGCTTTCAAGCCGACTTCAAAAATGCCGCCAACGGGCTCGTGGCCGACGCATGGTCGAGTCGCATCGGGAGACCCGCCTCATGAGCCTCGCGGGCGGCCTCCACGGTGGATTTGAAAGCTCTCGCCATGCGCACAGGATCCTCCGCTGCCGCGATGGCCGTGTTCACCAGCACCGCATCCGCGCCCATTTCCAAAGCCTCCGCAGCGTGGCTGGGAGCGCCGATGCCGGCATCCACCACAACAGGAACCGTTGCTTGTTTGATGATGATTTCAATCTGCGAGCGCGTATCCAAACCCCGGTTGCTGCCGATGGGAGAGCCAAGCGGCATCACGGTCGCCGTGCCCACATCCTGAAGCCGACGCGCCAGGACGGGGTCGGCATTGATGTATGGCAAAACAGTGAATCCCTCCTTCACCAAAATCTCCGCAGCCGCCAGTGTCTCGATCGGGTCCGGCAGCAAATAGTGCGGGTCCGGATGGATTTCGAGCTTCACCCACTGGGGCAAGCCCGCCGCAGCGGCAAGCCGCGCCAATCGCACCGCCTCGTCCGCATTCATCGCCCCGCTGGTGTTCGGAAGCAGCAAATATTTCTTGGGATCGATAAAATCCAGAATGTTCGCAAAAGGATCCTTCTTCCCGCTCAAATCAGCCCGCCGCAGCGCCACTGTCACAATCTCGCACCCGCTCGCCTCCAGCGCATCCCGCATGGTTTCATTCGAGGAAAACTTGCCCGTGCCAAGAAGAAGCCGGGATGAAAACGAACGGCCAGCGATGAGGAGTGGTTGAGTCACAGTCGGACTATGATGCAATCCGGTCGAATGCCGCGCAAGCACAGGGTGTTTGCAACGGGCGCAAGTGGAAAGCGGGAGTGATCTATGGCTCAGCCTTGCTAAAAAATTTGATCTGATGCGATATTATAGTATCAAGAGGTATGCCCAAGAAGGTCCGCGAAATGGAATCCCAGGTTGCAAAAGCCGGATGGATCAATCGAGGTGGCAAAGGAAGCCATCGCAATTGGGTTCATCCTTTGACTGGAGCGGTGCTAACTGTCAGCGGAAAGTCTGGATCGGACTGTCCGCGTTACTTGGAGCGTCAGATCAAAAAAGCCTTGGAGGAAAATCCATGAAAAAAAGTATTAAACAGATTGCGGATCGCTACGCGAAGATTGTCGAGTGGAGTGACGAGGATGGTTGCTATATCGGACGGGTTCCGGCGCTTTCCTATGGTGGCGTGCATGGCAGTGACCGGGCTGCGGTGTTTTCCGAAATCTGCCAAGTGGCTGAGGAGGTCGTGGAACTGATGCTGGCGGATGGGCGAAAACTTCCCAATCCGGAACAAAAAAAATATAGCGGCAAATTTGTTCTGCGTGTTGATCCCGGTCTTCACGAGGCCCTTGCTTTGAAAGCGGAGGAGAGGGGGAGCAGTCTGAATGCCGTCGCCTCCGCCGCACTGCGTTCAGGCCTGGCGGTTGTCACTTGAGTCGTCGGCGCTTCTCGGGGTTTGCGTTCTGCCGTGCGTCGCGAGTGGGATGCGTTCAAAACAGATTTCACCGACTGAACATGATCATCGGAAAAAATGACCACCCCGGCTACTCTTGCAAGATAACCCAATGGGTTCTTATCACCGGGGTGGGACCTTTAAATTTTTGGCCCGCTCGTGTCGCAAAGAGGATAGCTTTCGACGGCATGAAGCCAATGCACATACTATGCAAATTTCGCATCAAAGTGCTTGCGAAAAGCCTTGCCCTTTTGAACATGGCCGAAAAAGAAAATCTTATCTTCTGTGACGAGTCGGATACTTCGGGGAGATTTTCTCCAATTTCTATGGTGGAAAGTGGCTTTAGACTGAAAAAGAGCGAAAGTTTTCTTTGCCTTTTAGGAAAATAAGGATTCACTCCCTGTATTCCACTCCCTCTATGTTGCTTAAAAACATACTGGAAAAACTTTCCTACCTGCCTCCCAAAGTGATGCTGATGCTCGTCGGAACAGCCACCTTGCTTGTCGGGGGCTACTTCTTTTCCCTTTATGCGATTCATGGGTTCAGCCCGGATTTTTTAAAAATCAACAAGTGCGTGGAGTCCGGTGGACGCTGGAATTACAAGACGCGCAGTTGCGAGCAGGTTTTCGAGTCGAAGAGTTCCTACAATCAGGGCACGGCGACTCCTTATTGATGATCAATCTTCGTCGGGGGCTTGCCTCCCGTGTGTCGGGCTGAAAGGATGTTTTCAGGATGTTCAACCAGTTGCATTCCGCCCAATTTCTGCTCGGGGATTTTTTGCTGCCGTGGGAGATTCTCATCGGCACGGCGGGCTTTCTTGCGGCGTGGGTGCTTCTTGTGGCGGCGGAGTGGATGGGATGGACCCGCTATCTCTGGAATGTGCCGCTCCTGTTTATCGCGCTTGCCATCCTTTTCAGTTCGGCCTTGGGTCTCTGCCTTGCTCCATGAACAAAAGCACCGCCTACATTGTGACAGCGACGGTCGTCGTTCTCGCGCTTCTGCTCTCGCTCGGGATCTGGACCCGCTACACCACTCAACCTTGGACGCGTGATGGCCAAGTGCGCGCCAATGTGGTCGGCATCGCGAGCCGTGTGGCAGGTCCGATTGTGCAGATTCCGATTCGCGACAACCAGCAGGTCAAAAAAGGCGACCTCCTTTTTGAAATCGATCCCTCCACCTACATTGCCACGGTGAACAATTGCGGCGCCAAGCTGCAACAGGCGCAGGCCGCCGAGGTGCAGGCCAAGCAGGAACTCGACCGTCAGACGAACCTTTATCAAACCAAGGTCAACGATCTCCGCGACCTCCAGAACGCGCAGGATTCCTACGCCGCCGCCCAGGCCAACACAGCCGCTGCTGAAGCCAACCTCCAGACTGCACAACTCAATCTCGGCTATACAAAAATTTTCGCACCCGTGGATGGCTATCTCACGAACATGAACACATCGGTCGGCACCTATGTTTACGCCGGCGAACAACTCCTCGCGCTCGTGGATTCAAGCTCCTTCTGGATCGCCGCCTATTTCATGGAAACCCAGCTCCGTCATCTCCAGCAGGGAGGCAAGGCGTCGATCACTTTTATCGGCCGCAACAACGAGCCGTTCGACGGCGTGATCGAAAGCGTGGCCTGGGGAATTTTTGATCCGGACGGCTCCACTGTCGACCTACTCCCCAAAGTGAGCCAGACGATCGACTGGGTGCGGCTTCCCAATCGTTTCCCCGTGCGCATCCAAGTCACGGGCACGCCTCCGATTCCGCTCCGCATCGGTCAAACTGTGTCGGTCTCCACATCGCACTGATTGACCTCGAAGTCTCTGAGGTTTTGGACTTTCGATGACCGCGCTCCCCGAGGCCGGGCGCTACTACCCCATTGTTCAGAGTATCCGTCTCGCAACGAAAAACGGGCGCGACTTGCATCGCGCCCGTTTCCGATTGATCCAAACCCGGACCGCCTGCGTTCTCAGTAGCGGTAGTGCTCGGGCTTGTAGGGGCCTTCGGACGGCACGCCGAGGTAGTCGGCCTGGTCTTTTGAGAGCTTGGTGAGGATGACGCCGATCTTCTCCAGATGCAGGCGGGCGACTTCCTCGTCGAGCTTCTTGGGCAGGCGGTAGACGGTGTTCTTGTATTTGTCCTTGTTTTGCCAGAGGTCGATCTGGGCGAGCGTCTGGTTGGTGAAGGAATTGGACATCACGAAGCTTGGGTGGCCGGTGGCGCAGCCAAGGTTCACGAGGCGGCCGTCGGCGAGCATGTAGATGCTCTTCTTGCCGCCGGGCAGGAAGTAGCGGTCGTATTGCGGCTTGATGTTCTCGATGCGGACGCCTTTGTGTTTCTTGAGTTGCTCGACTTGGATTTCATTGTCGAAGTGGCCGATGTTGCAAACGATCGCCTGGTCTTTCATGGCGAGCATGTGCTTGAGGGTTATGATGTCCTTGTTACCCGTGGTGGTCACATAGATGTCGCCGATGCCGAGCGTGCTTTCGACGGTGTTCACCTCGAAGCCTTCCATGGCGGCTTGCAGGGCGTTGATGGGATCGATTTCCGTCACGATCACGCGGGCGCCGTAGGCCCGGAGCGAATGGGCGCTGCCTTTGCCGACATCGCCGTAGCCGCACACGACGGCGACTTTTCCGGCGATCATGACATCGGTCGCGCGCTTCAGACCGTCAGCGAGGGACTCGCGGCAGCCGTAGAGGTTGTCGAATTTCGATTTCGTCACCGAGTCGTTCACATTGATTGCCGGCACAAGGAGCTTGCCTGCTTCGGCGAGTTGGTAGAGGCGGTGGACGCCTGTCGTTGTTTCCTCGGAGACGCCTTTCCAAGCCTTGGCCACCTTGGTCCAGTAGCCGGGGCGCTCCTCGGCGACTCGGCGGAGGAGGGCCTTGACGACGGAGACTTCATGGTTGTCGGCGGGTTGGTAGGCCCACTTGTCGCCTTTCTCGAGTTCCGCGCCTTTGTGAATGAGGAGGGTCACATCGCCGCCATCATCGACCACGAGTTGAGGACCGAGATTGCCGGGGAAGGTGATCGCTTTGAGGGTGAGTTCCCAATACTCCTCAAGGGTCTCGCCTTTCCAGGCAAAGACGGGAGTGCCGGTCTCCGCAATGGCTGCGGCGGCGTGATCTTGGGTGGAGAAAATGTTGCAGCTCGCCCAGCGCACATCGGCACCGAGGTCAACCAGCGTCTCGATGAGAACCGCCGTTTGGATCGTCATGTGGAGCGAGCCGGTTACGCGAACGCCTTTCAGCGGTTTCTGTTTGGCATATTTTTTGCGAACCGCCATGAGGCCCGGCATTTCATGTTCGGCAACGCTGATTTCCTTGCGTCCCCACTCGGCGAGCGAGATGTCGGCCACAACATAATCCGCGCCCTTCGGCGTGGCGGCGGCATATTTGGCAAGGTTGGCGGTCGCGGCGGTCAGTTCGGCGAGAACTGCGGCGGCGGTGGTTTTTGATTTGGAAGCGGATTTGGTGGCCATAAAAGTTTTAAGTTTTAAGAATTAAGTTTTAAGTGGTTTTGGTTCGGGTGTTGTGGGGCTTGGGTGAGGTTTTTGTTGTTTTGGTGATGGATTTGCGAAGGTCCTCGATCATTGCGGAGATTTCTTTTGACTCCGCGATGAGGGATTTGGATTTGTGGGATTCGAGGCTTTTGAGTTTGGCTGCGATGTAGAGTTGGGTTCGGAGTTCGCCGCAGGAGCCTTTTGCGATTTTGAGGAATTGGGAGAATTCCTTCGGACCACCGCGCTCTGCTCCTTCGGCGATATTCGAAGGAATCGACAGAGCAGAGCGTTCGATTTGGTTCTTGAGGTTAATGAAGTCGCAAGTCCGGAATTCCCCGAAAATCTGCACAGCCAACCGGCAGGAACGCTGCCAGACTTCAAGGTCTTCAAAGGATTTATAAGCCATTTGGAGTTTTAAGCATTAAGTTTATAAGTTTCAATTTGTGACGTTTTTGTAGCCGATGTGGCGCGTGGAAGTTTCGTCTTCCGAATCAAGTCCGGCGCGGGAGCGCCAACTTAAAACTTAATTCTTAAAACTTAAGGCTCCCCCAATCCTCAGCGCGCGGCCTTTTTCAACGCCGCCGCCTTGTCTGTCTTCTCCCAAGTGATGTCTTTGTCTTCCTTGCCGAAGTGACCGTAGTTTGTGGTCTTGCTGTAGATCGGGCGGAGGAGGTTGAGTTGGGTGACGATGTCGGCTGGTTTGAAGGAGAAGACGGCTTTGACAGCTTTCTCGATGTTTTCCTCGTTCACCTTGTGTGTGCCGAAGGTATCGATGTGGACGCTGACGGGTTGCGGGTGGCCGATGGCGTAGGCGAATTGCACTTCGCAACGATCGGCAAGGCCGGCGGCGACGACATTTTTTGCGACATAGCGGCCCATGTAGGCGGCGCTGCGGTCTACTTTCGACGGGTCTTTTCCGGAGAAGGCACCGCCGCCGTGACGGCCCATGCCGCCGTAGGTGTCGACGATGATTTTACGGCCGGTGAGGCCGGAGTCGCCTTGAGGACCGCCAATAACGAAGCGGCCGGTCGGGTTGATGAGGAACTCGGTGGATGCGTCGAGGAAGTCTTTTGGAATGACCTTGCGAATGACATTTGCGATCAAAAATTTCCGGATTTCTTCGATTTCGACATCCTCGGTGTGCTGGGTCGAGATGACCACGTTGGTCACGCGGACGGGCTTGCCGTCTTGATAGAGAACGGAAACTTGGCTTTTCGCGTCAGGTCGGAGCCATTTCACCTTGCCGGCCTTGCGGATGGCTGTGAGTTCGCGGCCGAGGCGGTGGGCGAACATGATCGGAGCGGGCATGAGCTCGGGAGTCTCATTGCAGGCGTAGCCGAACATGAGGCCCTGGTCGCCGGCGCCCTGCTCGGCGGTGGCTTTGCCTTTGGCTTTTTTGTTATCCACGCCTTGCGCGATGTCGGCGCTCTGTGCGGTGAGGAGATTGGTAATGAACACGCGGTCGGCGTGGAAGACATCGTCATTGTTCGTGTAGCCGATTCCACGGATCGCCTCGCGGACGATTGCGCCGATGTTCATCACGGAATCAAGGGCGGCGCCTTTGATTTTCGGAATGGTGATTTCGCCGCCTACCACGACGGTGTTGCTTTTTACGAAGGTCTCGCAAGCGACGCGGCTGGACTTGTCAATGCTGAGGCAGGCGTCGAGCACGGCGTCAGAGATCGTGTCGCAGACTTTGTCGGGATGGCCTTCGCCAACGGATTCGGAAGAAAAAATGTAACGGCGTGACATAGGACTTTATTGGATTTGGGTTGAGGTTAAGCTTTACGCATCTACGCATCTGAATATATTGATATGTTAAATGGCGTCAATCCTAAAATCTCTGCGTGTTTTGTCAGACCCGATCCGGCTGCGTTTGCTTTTGCTACTCGTGGAAGAGGAACTCACGGTCGCCGAGTTGCAGGAAATTCTCGGTCTCGCGCAGTCGCGTATTTCAACAAGCTTGGCGCAATTGAAGCGCGAGGATTTGGTGAGGGATCGTCGTGTTGGGAAAAACATTTTCTACTCGATGGGCGAGGATCCCGGTGCGGCGGCTCTCGCTGTTCTGGACGCAGCGCGGGCGGAATTGAAAGAAGCCGCTACCGACAAGGCACACCTCGCCTTCACACTCAAAAAACGCAAGGACCGCGCGGCGGATTATTTCAACAAGCTGGCGGGGAAATTTGGCCGCGCCTATGTGCCCGGCCGTTCCTGGGAGGCCCTCTCCCATGGCCTTCTGCGCCTGCTCCCACCGATGGTCATCGCGGACCTCGGCGCAGGCGAGGGGACACTCTCGCAACTTCTGGCTCGAACAGCCAAAAAGGTCATCGCCATCGACAATTCCGAAAAGATGGTCGAATTCGGCGCATCCCTCGCGAAGGAGCATGGTTTTTCAAATCTCGAATACCGGCTCGGTGACATCGAAGATCCGCCGATCGATGCTGACTCGATCGATGTCGCCCTTTTCAGTCAGGCGCTGCACCACGCGGCCGTTCCCCAACAGGCCTTGAATGCCGCTTGCAAGATCCTCAAACCCGGCGGTCGCGTCTTGATTCTCGACTTGCTAAGCCACACCCATGAGCAAACCCGCGAACTCTACGGACATGTCTGGCTGGGCTTCTCCGAGATCGAACTCCACCGCATGCTGAAGAAGGCGGGTTTCTCCAAAATCGAATCCTCGATCGTCTCCCGCGAATCCGAGGCACCGTTTTTCCAGACATTGCTGGCGACAGGCATCAAATGATTTGCGCGGGCTATCCAGGGTGGTAATTTAAAAATATTGAAACCGCTATACGCTCCACTAACCGAGAAGATAAAGCAGATGTCGGAAGCCGACAGGAAAATCAGACTACGGCAATCTCCGATAAGCTTGGAGAAATTTCTCGCTCAGACTCCGCAGCGGGCGTTGCAGAATATGACATCGAAACCCGCTACAACAACCAAGTAGCCTGGCTTGCCAAGTTGCGGCAAAGCAATGCCGCTATAGCCACCAATCCAGTAGAGCATAGGAGCGGTAACGAACACCTCATTGAATTTCGCGGAGACAGGGTTTGGAAGCATACCTACGACAATGGTCAAAATCCTGAGGTTCGCGCCCATTTCGGATATGCAGTTGATTCAAGTTATTATTTGCTGGGCTCTGGTGGCTATGAAGGAAAATTGATTTTAAGGCCAGCTACCCCATACGAATACACTCAACGCCTCAACTGGCAAAACGAGGTTTTCGGTGACGACCTGAGAATTGAAGGAATTCATGAACACAACGGAGCTTTAGGTCTCTCCATCTCTCAACGCACAATTGATGGGATTGAACCCAGCCAAGCAGAAATCCACTGCAACATGGAGGGTCGTGGATTCAAAAAAGTTCCGGCCTCTACTTTCAACAACCAGCACATTTCGGACAAAACTTGGAATGATCCAAGAAGTCGGGTTCTGGTTTCGGATGCCAAGCCAGACAACTTCAAAAAAGATCAAGAAGGCGGCGTTGTGCCTATTGATTTGCTGATTCAAAAATTGCCGGAAGGCAGCGACCTTCACGACATATTGATCGGGGCTTTGAGCAACCCCTTGCGTTGATTACAGGCAGTCCTTTTTGCGAGCTGATACCTTTTTTATCCTCGCCAATCCTCAGCGCCGCCGCTTAACCTTCCCCACCCTTTTTTCACCAATCCTATGAAGACAAAAAAATCCGCCGCCACGAAATCCACCGCTACGCCCGACCGGGGCAATGTCATGAATGGCGCGGAGATTCTCGTTGAATGCCTCGAGCGCGAGGGTGTGGAGGTTGTTTTCGCCTATCCCGGTGGCTGCTCGATGCCGATCCATCAGGCTCTCACCAAAACAAAAAAAATCCGCACCATTCTTCCACGCCACGAGCAAGGCGGGGTTTTTGCCGCCGAGGGCTATGCCCGCGTGACCGGCAAGGTCGGCGTCTGCATGGCGACTTCCGGTCCTGGTGCGACGAATCTCGTCACCGGCATCGCGGATGCCTTCATGGACTCGGTTCCTCTCGTCGCGATCACCGGCCAGGTGCCTCAGGAAATGATCGGACGCGGTGCGTTCCAAGAGACCGATGTGTTTGGAATGACGCTTCCGATGGTGAAGCACAGCTACCTTGTGTGGGATGTGAACGAGCTTCCCCGCATCGTTAAGGAGGCCTTCCACATTGCCTCCACAGGCCGTCCGGGACCGGTTCTCATCGACATTCCGAAGAATATTCAGAACCTCACCACTCAGCCGATTTTCCCGAAAACCGTGAATTTGCGCGGCTACAAGCCCGAGCGCAAAGCAGATGATGTCGCATTGAACGAACTCATCGGAATGCTCGGCGAGGCGAAGGCTCCGATGATTTATTGCGGTGGCGGTGTGATCTCCGGTGAGGCATCCGCCGAGTTGCTCGAGTTCGCCGAGCGCACCCAGATTCCCGTGGCCACCACGCTTATGGGCATCGGTGGCTTTCCTGAAACCCACACGCTTTCCCTCAAATGGCTCGGCATGCACGGCACCGTTTATGCCAACAACGCCGTCAACGAAGCCGATCTTCTTCTGGCCATCGGCGTTCGTTTTGATGACCGCGTCACCGGCAAGGTTGAGAAATTCTGCGAGCACGGCAAAATCGTCCACATCGACATCGACAACTCCGAGATCAACAAAAACAAAACCGTCTGCCTGCCGATTCTCAGCGATCTCAAATACGCCCTCACCCGCCTCAACAAACTTCTCGATCAAGCCGGCTACAAGCGCACGACGAAGAACTACAGCCGTTATTCGGATTGGTATAAACAAATCGACGCGTGGAAGACCAAGCACCCGCTCTCTTTCAAGGACACCGAGGACGTCATCCAACCGCAGCATGTCATCCAGCTCCTCTGCGAAATGACAAAAGGCGAGGCCATCATCACCACTGGCGTCGGCCAGCACCAGATGTGGGCCGCCCAATTCTATGACTTCGACGCCCCCCGTCGCCTCGTCACCTCCGCCGGCCTCGGATCCATGGGCTTCGGCTACCCTTCCGCCATGGGAGCCAAGGTCGGAATGCCCAACAAACAAGTCATCGACATCGACGGCGACGGTTCATTCCTCATGAATGTCCAAGAGCTCGCCACAGCGCACATCGAAGGCATCGCGGCAAAAGCGATCATCTTGAATAACCAGCATCTCGGCATGGTTGTCCAATGGGAGGACCGCTTCCACGGCGGCAACCGAGGCCATACCTTCCTCGGCGATCCTCGCGATCTGCAGCGCATCTACCCGGACTATGTCGATATCTGCAAAGGATTCGGCGTGACCTGTGAAAGAGTCATTCACAAAAAAGATCTCCCCGCCGCCATGAAGCGCATGCTGGATTCCAAGGAAGTCTACATCCTGGATGTCATGACGCCCTACACCGAGCATGTGCTCCCGATGATCCCTTCCGGCAAGACCTACAAGGACATCATTACCGAATAAACAGCCCGGAAAATCCCAAGTTCATACAAACGGAGTCCGTCGAAAGATGGGCTCCGTTTTTTGTATCCAGAGGCAGTCGCCTCTCCAATCCGCAGGTAATCACCAGCGCCAATCTCGAACTCTTCTGCACCTCCCCCTAAAATCGCAAAAGACGGGAGCACGGTCGTCTCGACCGTGAAAGACACCCGCGCTGAAACCTCAAAGACCACCGCCCAGCAGTTGCAGATCAATGGGAGGGTCAGCCTCCGGCCTGACCCAAATATCAATCACGGAAGGCGTGGAAGAACAGCCAGACACCACCGCGCCAAAACAGCCCTGCCGCCTGCACGACCGAGACGGGTATGCTCCCCTCCAACGCCGCTTCTCTCCGACCCGTAGGTCTACGAGCCAGAGGGCGGCTGAAAAATGGGTCATGCGAGGACGATGGACCCTCTCAAGATACGAATCGCGCTGCCGCGCGGTTTTGGTTGTGACACCATTGGTTTGCCTTTCTGCGGCGGTGGCCCGGTGGCGGATTTATTTTTTTTCCGCCATGGAAGGCGAGAGAGACACAAAATCCGGTCTGGAGATTGTGGTGGCGGGGTCGGCAGTGACCCGGAATTTGCGGGGAGTGACTCCTGTGGCCTTGTGGAAGACATTGTTGAAGTAGTTCGGCGTGTGGAATCCGCAGGCTGTCGCGATTTCATGGATCGGCATTTTTTGAAAGGTGAGCATTTGTTTGGCCTTATCCAGTCGGGCGAGCGTGATCTCCTCGCTGACAGATCGCCGGAGATGCTTGCGGAAGAGGCGGCCGAGTGTCGGGTGCGAGACGCCGACATGGTCTGCGATTTCTTGAATAGGCAAGGGACGCGAGAGGTTTTTCCAGATGTATTGCATGGCCTGGGCGACCTGCTCGTCAGGCACAAGCAGGATGTTCGTGCTCTGGCGGCTTACGACACTTCCGGGAGGGATCGCTGGAACCAACTGCGACGGGGCGCGGCCGTGTCGTCCCAAATTTCAGCCGCGTAGCGGCGTCTTCCCCATCGGTGTGAATCAGAGTCCATCGATGTTAGAAAAATC
>JBJTGE010000203.1:0-9441 GCA_046093785.1 Spartobacteria bacterium | reverse complement strand
TTGGACTCGATCTTTTGAAGACCGGCCAGCAGGAACCGATCAAACGCGGATTCGCTATGGGGATTCATCAGCCGGCAGCGATGAGGCCGGCCATCTCGCGAACGGCATTTTCAAGACCCACCGAGACGGCGCGGGATATGATGGAGTGTCCGATATTCAACTCCTCCAAGCCAGGCAGTGAAAGAATGGGCGTGGTGTTCCCATAGTTGAGGCCGTGTCCGGCATTGACGCGAAGGCCGAGAGAGAGAGCCAAAGCGGCGCCACGCTTGAGCTTTTCGAGTTCGGAGTCCCGCTCGACGCCAAACTTGTTGGCGTAGGAGCCTGTGTGGAGTTCGACGAACTCGGCACCGAGCGCAGCGGCGGCGCGGATTTGCGCTTCTTCGGCGTCGATAAAAAGACTCACCCTCGAACCCGCATCTTGCAGGCGGCCGATGGCATTTCGAAGAATCTTGTCATGCGTCAGGCAATCCAACCCTCCTTCGGTGGTGACTTCGCGACGATGCTCAGGGACAAGGCAAACATCCTCGGGGCGGATTTGCAGGGCGATGGCCACAATGTCCTCGGAAATGCCCATCTCCAGATTCAGCTTCGTGGTGATCTTTTCTCGAAGCAGGAAGATATCATGGTCCTGAATGTGGCGGCGGTCCTCGCGAAGGTGGGCGGTGATACCCACAGCGCCGGCCTTCTCGGCGACGAGCGCGGCCGCGACGGGATCCGGCTCGGCATTCGGGTTATCCGGCGTTTCGCGGTAGCGGGCCTGGCGCAGTGTGGCGACATGGTCGATGTTGACTCCAAGACTTGGCATAGGTGGTTTTAGAGGGATGCTGCCGGACGCTTGATTCGAATGCGGCAGGAGATTTCATCCACCGCCCCCGGCGCGAGTGTGCGCAGGCCGAGGCCGTTGTGAATCGCGTTCGGAAATGCACTCCATGGCTCGACACAAAAAAAGTCGGAGTCCGGCTTCTCGGTCCAGGTCGTGACGCACACCCAATCCTCGGGGCGCTCTTGAGGATTCTCGAAGGAAAGGGATTTGCCAGACGCGGCATGGGACATCACAACGCGCTCCAGATCGGGCTCTGCGTGGAAGCGGTCGATCCAAGCAGGGTCTGAGAGCGAAGCCGACTCGTGGGAGGCTGGGTCGAAGGAAATCGAGCCATCGGCGAAGTTCTGGCGACCCCATTTTTTACAGGGCAAGGAGAGTTGCCAGTCGGCCCGCTCGGCGGCCGGGACATGAAAGTAGTAATGATGTCCAGCCGACCATGGCATGGGCTGATCGCCTCGGTTAGTGACGCGGAAGCTCGTGAGCAGGGCATCCGACTCGATGCGGTGGGTTACTTCCAAACGAAACGGGAAGGGGTAGCAGGCCATGGTGGTTTCGTTGGCATCCAGACGCAGTGTGACGAAATCGTCCCCGGTCTCGAGGATGCGGAAGGGCGAGTCTTTTGCGAAACCATGCATGGGCGCTGGGCGCTGGGCGCCCGAGGCATCGATCCATGAGCCGATCCGGCCATTCGCATAGGTGCGGGCGATGAAGGGGAAGAGAAGCGGGTCGCCGCCTCGAACCTTCGCCACGCGGTCCCAGTCGGCTTCCGTGGGCCAACCAATGATATCCCAACCGGGCACACTCCAGGAAAGGAGCCTCGCGCCATGGGCTGGCGAGACGAGAGCGGCGGCATCCCCCGATTGGATTTTGAGGACGGGTTGGTTTTGAAAAATTTCCAGATTCATAAATTTCTTTGAGCAATGACAAGCAGCCCCCGCAGCGTCAGGAGCGGATCGACGACATCGAACAACCCGACCTGCCCTGCGATGAGTTGGGCATCCCCGCCGGTGGCGATGATGCGTGGGCGTGCTTTAGGAAAAGCCTCGGAGCGGATTTGCGCGAGGATTTCCTTCACCAGACCACGGTATCCATGCACCGCGCCGGAAAGCATGGCATCCCTCGTGGAACGGCCTACAGCAGTGGTTGGCTCGCGAAGTGTGATATTTGGAAGCAAAGCTGTGCGATCATGCAGGTAGCCGGTCATGGCATTGAGTCCCGGAGCAATGACGCCGCCGATGTAGTCGCCGGTGCGGGAGATGACATCAAAAGTCACGGCCGTGCCGAAATCCACCACCACCCCGGGGAAGCCGTGCAGAGCGGCACAGGCGGCCGCATTCGCCAAGCGGTCCGCCCCGATGGTGCGTGGCGAGGGGTAATCAATCCCAACGCCGAGATCGAGACGGGCCCCGACTTCCAACACTCGATCGAACGCTGCATGGATGACAGGATTTTTGGAGGGAACGACGGAGGAAAGGACAACGGCCTCGATGTGTCTGGAGGGATACAGCGCCCGTATCTGCGCGGCATTCAGAGAGGGAGTGGGCAGGCGTTTGACCCGCGAAAGGGAGTTGCCTGTGGCGAGGCAAAGTTTCGTGAACGAATTGCTGATGTCGATGAGGAGGATTTTTTTCATGCGTCGGCCTCTGGAGCGCCCTTGGCGACGACCGCAGCAATCACCAAGTCGCCGGAGACATTGAGGGCGGTCCGGCACATGTCCAAAAACCGATCTATGCCGAGAATGATGGCAATGGCATCCGGCGGAACATTGATGGACAGAAGAACCCCCACGACCAGAGGGAGCGATCCACCGGGAACTCCGGCGGTGCCTATGCCTGCCATCACGCACATGAGGGCAACGACGATTTGTTGGGTGAGGGTGAGATCGACCCCGAAAACCTGAGCCAAAAAAAGAACGGTGACTCCCTCGTAGAGTGCGGTGCCATTCTGGTTCGCGCTGGCTCCGACGGTCAGAACAAAGCGTGCAATGCGAGGCGGGATGGAGAGGTTTTTTTCGGCCACGCGAAGGGCGACGGGCAGTGTGGCATTGCTGGACGAGGTGCTGAAAGCGGTGATGATCGCCTCCTTGGCATCCTTCAAAAAACGCACGGGCGAGCGGGAGGCGAAAAAGCGGAGTGTGAGGGGGTAGACCACAAATTGTTGGAGAGCGAGGCCGAGCAGCACAACGCCCACATACAGGCCGAGGGTGCGAAAGAGATCCAAACCCAGACGCGCCGCCACAGCAAAGGCGAGGCAGGCGACGCCGAAGGGCGCCAACCGCAAAGCGAAGCCGATGATCACCATGGAAACCTCGAACATTCCCTCGAAGAATCCCCTCAGCGTGGCCGTGCGCTCGCGTGGAGCGATCGTGAGGGCGACGCCGACGAACAGACTGAAAACCATCACAGCCAAGAGCCCGCCGCCTTTGTTTTCGGGATTAAAGGCATTCACCGCCTCGGCGAGGGGATTTTCAGGAATGAAATTCAGGAGGGTCGTTGCGATCGGCTGCGACTGGCTCCCACGCTCGATGCTTTTTTGGGAGGCCCCGGCGTAGGTCTGGACGAGCGACTCGCGGCTTTCGGCGGGGAGCGAACGCCCCGGCTCGATGAGATTCACAAGGCCGAGGGCGATGCCAACGCTTGTCGCAGAGAGGGCGAATGTGGCCAGAAGGGCGCGCCACCCCACGCGTCCCAGCGTGCGGACATCCCCCATTTCCATGGTTCCTATCACGATGGCTGAAAGAATCAGCGGGATGACGACCATGAAAATGATTCGCAGAAAAATCCGCCCGGCGGGTTGGATGACCTGATCAATCCACCAGTTGAGCGATGGACGGGCCGCTTCGGGCAGGAGGGCTCCGGCGGCGAGGCCGAGGACGAGCCCCAACACCAATCCCCCCAGGATTCGGGAGGCCTGGGAGCGGGAGGCCGCGCTTTCAGACATGGTCAGCGGGAGAGGTCTCCCTGCGTGAGAAGTTTGAAACCCTCGCCGAGAAGAACGGAAGTGGCGCACTCGATGTCATCGACATGCAAGGCGAGAACGGCACGCCCACGGGGGCGGACCAGAAGAGGATAGCTGAAATGCACATTCACTTCCGCCATGAGGAGGGCTGCGAGCAATTTGGAGAGGTCGCCAGGGCCGTCGGCCAATTCGACCACCATGAGATCGCAAGAGCTGTGCGGAATGTTGTGATCACTGAAAAGCTCCTCGGTGCGGTCGGGGTCGCTTACGATGATGCGACTGATTGCCGACTCGTAGGACTCGGCGATGCTGAGGGCGAGAACGATGATGTTGTTCTCATCGAGCAACCGCACGACTTCACGGAGGGCACCGACTTTGTTTTGTAGAAAAACGGAGAATTGCCGGACCTGCGGGCTGTTGAGTTTCTCAGTGGTGGATGCGACGGCCATAGGTAAGTTACTTGTAGGAATATACCATGCAGGTATCGACTTTGTCACCTTCCGTCATAACCAACCGGATGAAATACCTGCCGCTGCGGAACACGGAAATACCGGCTGTGGCGCACGAGGCATTGCCTGAGTATTCCTGCCCTACGGGGTATCCCCATGCATCGAAAATCGACACTCTGAGTTGCGAGTAGGGATCGAGATTTGCGGAGGAGAACCGGTAATCGTTCCCGGCAAAAAGATGCACCTCGATGAGCATGGGAACACCCTTTGAGAGTGTGCCGGACCAGAATCCATCATGAATCTGGTAGCCCTCGCCGACATTTCCCGCCGCGAGTTCCAACGCGAGACCGCGAGGGCTTTTGCCGGGGGAATTCCAATCCAACGGCGAGGGATTCGCCAATCCGCCCCCCTCCTGCTGGGCGTGGGAGACGGCCAGTGCCAGGGAGAAAATCAACAGAAGCAACATCGGCTTCATCATTTTTTGGAATCCCCCTGCGTGGCTGCCACCGCGAGCGCGGACATGGTCGAGGCGAGGCTCTGAACGGCCGTGGGCGGGAGGAACGAAGGCGAGGCGGACATGAGGGAGAATGCGGACCGGAGGGCCTCCGCAAGCTGCCTGACGATGGGTGTTTTTTTCGAATTGTCGGGAAGGTTTTCCACCCGGCTCAGGATTCGTGCGGCGATTTCCGGTTGGGCGAGCAGGTCGGAGGAAGAGGGATTTTCCCCGGATGCGAGGAGGTTCGAGGCCATATCCAACTGGCGGACCCAGGAACCTGCCATGGCCAGCACGACGAGGGGGTTGTCTTTTTGCTCCAGCAGGCAGAGTCGAATATCATTTTGCATGGCATCCAATTCCTCGCGAAGTCGCCGCCAGTCGCCGGCATCGGCAAAGTCGGAGATGCTCTGGCTTCGGGCGAGGATTTGGTGGCTCACATTCAGCTTTTTGGCGAGCAGAAGGATGTCGCGTGCGGTGTTTTTCACACTCTGCCCGTCCTGGGCCTCGATGGCCATGAAGCCGTCAGCGACGAGGATTCCGAGTTGCAAGGCGATGATTTCGCGGTCGGAGGTGGTGGCGGGAACGACAGGACGGAGGACCTTGCTCCAGTTCGGTTGGCATTGTTTGTCAACGGCGAGAAAAAACTCCCCGGGCGTGGGGATGGAAACCGTATCGAGAAACGCGGCATCGCGCATTTGCTCCGGCGTGAGGCGCTCCTCGGCGGCAGGCTCGAGGGATGGTATCGCCATCAAGACGAGGGCAGCTGTTCGGAGGATCTTCGAAAGCATGCGCAAACCTACACCCGCCGGCGGAACTTATCAAAGACTCAAAAACCGGCGGGGCACAAAGGCGCCCGCGAGCTCAGTCTTCGAAAAGCACCTCGCGCATGAGGCTGTAGATTTTCGTGTTGTCGAAACTTCCTTTGACCTCCTCCGCTTGCTTGCCGGCCGCACGAACGAGAATGCCGCCGGACGCATCGCTCAAGGTTCCCCAAGTGACAACAAAGGGGTGGGCCACTCCGGCGCGGTCGGGTTTCGAGAGAAAGGGCTTCCCCTCGGAGTCGAGTCCATAGGGAGCGCCGTTGGTGTCCTTGCCGGTGGACGCCTTGGCGATGAGGTCGGGCTTGGGAGGAAATCCCAGCACATCCATCGATCCAGCCGAACTGTCGGCGGCTGTGACCAGGAGGGTTTCAGGATTTTTTTCCACGAAATCCAAAGCGGTTCCGAACGCATCGTCGGCGCGTTTTAAGGCATCCAAGACGCCGGGGGCGTTGTTGTAGTTTGCAAAGTTGTCGGACCCCTCCTCCTCCACGACGAGCAGAAAAGGCCCCGGAGCGAGGAGGCGGAGGGCGGCGGATGTCATTTCCTGAAGGGTGGGCGCATCGGGCGCGTAGGTTGGCAGGCCGAGGGCCTTCAATTTGTCGGCCTCCATGTCATTGAACGAATCCTGCTCGGCAAAAATCCCGAGAAGTTTCTTGGTGCCGGGCGGCACGGACGCGAGTTCCGTGCGATCGAAGACAACCGTGTAACCATTTTTCCTCGCCTCCTCGACAAGGTCGCGTCCATCGGTGCGCTTGCCCGCCTTCACATGACGCCCCGCTTTGGATGCGGGGAGAAACCATTCCTCACCGCCGCTGAGAATGACATCGACTCCCGATTCGACGACTTGGGTTGTGATTTGCTCGTAGTCGTTCCGTTTGGCGGTGCTGGCGACGAAGCAGGCCGTGCCGGGCTCAATGATGCTGCCGGAGTTCACAAGGCCCGTCCGCACGCCGCGCCGCATGGCCTCGTGCATGAGGCTGCCTTGCTCGCCGTTTGCCGCTGTGGGACGGGATGCCGATTTGCCATCGGTGCCGAATGCGGAGGACGGAACTTTGATTCCATAAGCATGGGAGGTCGCTCCGCCATTCGATGTCGCCGAGAGCGAATCGGCCATGTGACCCCGGTAAACGGCGATGTGGGGGATGCGGTCCCAGTTGAGTTCGGCATCTGGTCCGGCCCAATAAAAACGGGCGGCTTGCCAATTCGCAACACCCGCACCGTCGGGGTGGATGAAAATGACATTGTTGGCCGTGGCCGTGGAGCAGGCGGCGAGGATCGAAAGCAGAAGAAGGCGTAACATGGCCAGAAATCAAAGAGCGCTTGTGGCGGACGCGCAATCAAGGATTGGTGACATTTTCGTTTCACACAATTCCGTTTCACACTTGCTTTCGGCGGGCAATCCATCCACTTTTCCGCGCCATGCCAACACTTGCTATTGTTTTTGGAATCATTCTCGATGCGATGGGATTCGGGGCCTATGTGGCCACAGGCGCTCACAGCGTGACGGCGCTCATTCCCGCCTTCTTTGGGACGATCATTTTTCTCTGCGGGCTGCTCTCGGTATTCATACCAAAAATCCGTATGCACCTCATGCATGTGGCGGCTTTGGTGGGTTTGTTGGGAACTCTCGGCGGGCTTGGCATGGGCCTGCCCAAGCTGGGAGCCCTCATCGCCGGGACGGCCGAGCGGCCGCTGGCTTCCGGCATGCAGATTGCCATGGGCGTGGTCTGTCTCGTCTTTCTGGTGCTCTGCGTGAAGTCGTTCATCGACGCACGCCGCGCCCGCAAGAAGGCGGAGTAGATATCAGTCAACCAACAGGGCCGCGCCGAAGACTCCGGCACTGTCGCCGAGAGTCGGCTTGAGGATGCGGGTGCGGAGTTCCTTGTTGAAAACATGCTTGAGCACGGCCTGCCGTGTCTCGTCCTCGTAGAGCAACGCCATGTTTCCGACGCCGCCGCCAATGATAATGGCATCCGGGTCGAGAATATTGATCACCGCCGCGATGGATTCCGCAAATTTCTCGCGCAGGCGCTCGAGTGTTTGAAGAGCGAGTGGCTCGCCCGCTTGGGCGCGGCAGGAAATTTCCGGCAAGCGCACAGCCTCCCCACCCTGCTCGCGATAAAATCTCTCGAGCGAGGGACCGGCAATCACACCCTCGATGCAACTTGAGCGGCCGCAGTAGCAGGGATGCGATTCTCCGCGAAGCGGATTGTGCCCCCACTCGCCGGCGATACCGTGAAGGCCCGGCAAGACACGGCCATTGACGACTACTCCTCCGCCAGCTCCGGTTCCGAGAATAACCCCAAAAACCACGCTGGCACCGGCTCCGGCTCCAATGACGGCTTCAGCGAGGGCGAAACAATTCGCGTCATTTGCCATGAAAATTTGGGTTCCGGTCAGGCGCTCCAGATCCTGCACAATCGGACGACCATTCAGGCAGGTCGTATTTGAATTTTTGAGCAGGCCGGTGGGTGGCTCGACGGCACCGGGCGTGCCAATGCCGATTTTTGAGGGCCGTTGCAATCCCGATGTGGCTTCGAGGTCGGAAATGACGCCCTCGATTTGCGAGAGGATGTGTTCGTATCCGTGGGAGGCATCGGTCTCGCGACGCAGGCGGTAAAGCGCCTCGCCGGGGCGAGTGGAGTCCATGATGACCCCCTCGATTTTTGTTCCCCCGAGATCAATGCCCCACTTGTGCGGTGA
This sequence comes from Spartobacteria bacterium, assembly GCA_046093785.1. Lineage (GTDB taxonomy): Bacteria > Verrucomicrobiota > Verrucomicrobiia > Chthoniobacterales > Terrimicrobiaceae > UBA967. The sequence goes on along the minus strand of JBJTGE010000203.1, from coordinate 1,191 downwards.
AGGAATCACGCCGAAACGCGCATCGGCATGATGACATAGAGGAACGGTGTCTGGATTTTGATGACACCGGGGCTCATTTCATCAATCAGCTCGAGGTAAACCTCGTCATTCGGCAGGTTGCGGAGCGGGTCCATGAGGAACTCGGGATTGAACGCAATGGCGATATCGCGTCCGCGATAGTTGACGGACATGGATTCCATGGCCTCGCCGACATCGGGCGTGGTGGCGGTGATATCGAGGTTGTTGTTTGTGAAGGACAGGCGAAGCGAGCTTGTCTTGTCGCTGCTGAGGAGCGCGACGCGGCGCACGCAGTTGAGAAGAGCCTCGCGCTCGAGCGGAATCCGCTCCTTGGCCTCGCCGGGGATGACTTGGCGATAGTTGGGGTAGTTGCCCTCGACGAGCTTTGACACCAGTTGGGAGCCGTTGAGTTGGAAGGAAACCAGATTGCTGGAACTGGAGATGGTCACCTCGCCGTCCTCGCCGAGGAGGCGCTGGAGCTCGGTGACAGCTTTGGTCGGCAAAATGAAATCGCGCTCATTGCTCTTGGGAAATTCCAATTCGCTTTCGAAAAGTGCCAAGCGGCGGCCATCGGTCGCAACCAGCGTGAGTTTGTTTTCCGTGAGGGAAAAAAGAATGCCGTTGAGAACATAGCGGGCCTCGTCGCTCGAGATGGCATAGGCCGTTTTGCGGAGTCCGTCTTTGAGTTCGGACTGCTTCATGGTCAGCGAACTGGCCTCCTCGAAGTGCGGGAAAGCCGGGTATTCCTCTTTGGGGAGGCCGTAAATTTTGAAGAAGCTGGCGCCGCAACGGATCGAGGTCGCGTTTTTGGCATCCACCTCGAGAATGATCTCCGAATTCGTCAACTCGCGGATGATCGAAACGAGCTTGCGGGCGGGCAGGGTGATCGCGCCGGGCTTTTCAACACGGGCCTCCACGCGGCAGCGGATGCCAACCGAGAGGTCGGTGGTGGTGAGGGTCAGGCCGGATTCATCGGCCTCAAGGAGCGCATTGGTGAGAATCGGAAGCGTCGGGCGTGTGCTGACGACATTCTGGATTCGTTGCAATCCTTCGAGCAGGGCTTCTTTGGTGACTGCGATCTTCATGTGATTTCGTGGATGTTTAGAGAGAGGGAGAGGTCGTGTCAACGAGGGAGAACTAATCGCCGGCTTTGCGGGCTATATCCTTGAGCAT
>JBJTGE010000202.1:0-3737 GCA_046093785.1 Spartobacteria bacterium | reverse complement strand
TTGCCGCCGGCGATTTCGAGAATGAAGGCGCCGTGGAAGTGGACTTGGATCAGTTCGCGCAGGAAGGCTCCCCAGTCGATGCGGCCGTCGCCGGGCGGGCAGTGCTCGTCCGAGTGGCCGCGGTTGTCGTGGACATGGAGCCTGCGCAGGTAGGGGGGTGAGTTTGTAGACGAGGTTGTAGAGTTCGCCGGAGAGGAAGGCGTGGCCGGTATCGAGGCAGGCACCGACTTGGTTGGTTTCAAGCGCGCCGAGAATCCAAACGATATCACTGGAGTTTCCGAAGAGCAGGTGAGGGAGCTTGTTTTCCAGCACGCAGCGAATGCCGACCTCGCTGCAACGCATGGCGACGCGGTTCAGAATGGCGACGACATTCTCTATGCGAACGAGGCGTTCCTCGCGCGAGGGGATGTCGGCATTTTCAGGGCCTGGATGAATGACAAAATAGTGCACTCCCAGCACGGCAGCGGCTTCGACGGCCCGCAGAATCTCATCCAGCGCGTATTCGCGGCACCCCGCATCGGGCGAGGAAATGTCGATGTCGCTCGCGAACGGGGCGTGGAACGAATAAACTTCCATCCCGAGCGCATCGATCTTGGCGGCCGCCTCGCGCACGGCGGCTGTGTTTTTGTAATCCAGATGCGCCGGTGAAAAAACCACCTCGATCATGCTGAAGCCGCTCGCGCGGATCGTCTCCAGGCAATCGAGAATATTCGTCATGTAAAAACACCCGGTTGAAAGTCCGATCGGCCAGTTGGTCATACGAGAACCCTTTCAAAGTGTGGTCTGGGCAAATGCTCCAGCTCTGCTTCGGCGATGGCGGCCGCGTCTTCTGCGACGCTCGTTTTCAAGCCTGAAAAAATTCTGACATAAAAATCCGCCCGCATGCTTGGCGAGTAGTCCTTCCACTGGTTGCCCCAGCCATAGTCGCGTTCGAATTTCGAGCGGAGGAGTCCGGCGACATGCCGGGGATGCCAGCCTCTGGCGACCAAAGTTTCCGTCACTGCCCGAATGCTTGTCGGGCGAAGAAGGAGATCGTTCGGAAAAAGCAGGGCATCGCGAACGCCCTCGGGCAGGTTCTGCAAGGGAGTGCGGTCGTAGGTGTGCGGCCAACTCGCCACGGGATCGTGGTGTCTGGAGTAAAAAAAATCGTGGAAGCCGCGGAGGGCGGATGTTTCGTATTCGCGGATCAGCTCGCCTGTGCCGGAAGTGGCGTCGGGGATGTCGGTCGAGAAGTGCTCCGCCCAGCGCGCGGCCCGCTCCGGGTCTCGCATGGCGGCCACGGCACCTTCTGTTTCGCTCTCATCCGCAGGCACGAAAATGATCGGCCCGATCTTGCCGATATTGTCCTCGCCGACGGCGTAGGATTGTTGCCACGGCTTGAGATATCCACTGAAGGGAACCCGCACTGTGCGGGTCGGTAGCGGGTCGCCGTATTCGGACAGGTCTATCGAAATCATCTCCCGCCCGCGCTGCGAAGGCGCTACCTCGACGGCTGTCAGTTCGATCGGGATTCTGCAATGCGGGCGGGCCATTTCGAGAATGAGGCGGCCGAAAAATTCCATCACCAGACCGAGGCCGGCGAAGGCCTTTTCAGTTTGCGCCGGTATCCGGACATCGCCGGCCGCCTTGGAGCCGAGGTCGCAAAGTGAGGAAAAAACCGGCGAGTTGCGGCGGATGCGCCAGACATAGTGGTGACCGCGACCGCTGAGCACATGGAGTGCGTGGATGCCGCAGTGTTCGAGAATGCGATGGATGGCCCGTGCCACGGGCTCCTGGAGTTCGAAGGTTCTTTTCGGGTCGAGATAGGCTTCGGCGGCGAAGTCGAAATTCACATATTCGATGTCGAGGTGGGCGATGAGCGACTCCCGGTCTGAGAGCGAGCGGCAGATATCGAGTCCCTCCTCAAGGCTGTGGAAAAGCTCGTCCGGCATGCGAGGTTCGCGCACCGGCCATTCCACGCCATCCGCCGTGATGTAGTCGCATGTCGCGGTGGCCGGGGTCTTGCCGCCAAGAAACTCGAGAATCCGCGCGCGGACAGCCGGGTTTTTGTAAAAGGCGCGCAGCGTTTGGCGGATGTCTTGCATGGCGGCGGGGTCTAACGCGCGTGCCCTTGCGGGCACGCGCGAGGACGGCTTTCCCCTAGCTGACCGGGATTTCCAGTGCTTTTGGTTTTGCAATCTCGCCTTTCGGCAGGTGCACCCTTAGAAGGCCGTCCTTAAACTCCGCCGAGACTTCGCTTTTTCGCGTGCCCTCGGGCAGGGAGAACGAGCGCTCGAACGCGCCGTAGCTTCGTTCGAGGCGGTGGAAACGGCGTCCACTCTCCTCCTTCTCGAGCTTGCGCTCGCCGGAGATGCGGAGCGAGCCGTCCTCCACCTGGACTTTCACATCCTCTCTTTTCACCTCGGGGAGTTCAGCCTTGATGGTGTATTCCTTGTCGTTTTCCTCGACATCCACGAGTGGGCTCCACTCGTTTGTGTTCAGCGTCTCATCGATGTTCCAAGTCAATGGAGGCCTCGGAAAGATACTGTTCATGCGGTTTGTCATGGTTTCGAATTCCCGGAAGGGATTCCAACGGATCAGTGTGTTCATTGATTTCTATAGCCGGTGCGGTTGATTGACTGCGAATCCGGCCACCGGAGCCGGAATCCACGGTTTTGTTCGCGCGGTTCGTTTAACGAGTCCCCGCTCACGCCCACACCAAACCCTCTTCGCGTCCGCCCCTCAATGGGGTGAACCCCGAAGCCTTGCGTCTTTTCTCCGGATTCATTCACCACTACGATGTCGGGAGTTCATGCCATACGGTTTCACGAGTGAATTTGTGTCGGGGATTTTTGCCTTGGTGCTGGGGGCCATTGTTGGATCGTTTTTAAATGCCTGCATCCACCGCATGCCACGCGGGGTCGGTCTGAACGAACCGCGCCGCTCGTTTTGTCCGCAGTGCGAGCGGGTCATTCCCTGGTATGAAAACCTCCCGCTGGTCAGCTGGCTTTCCCTGCGCGGGAAGTGCTCTGGCTGCGGGTGGCGGATTCCGTTCCGATATTTTCTGGTCGAAGCGCTCACGGCATTCCTGTTTCTCGCCGCGTGGGAGCGCTTCGCACTGCCTCTCGCGCCGGTTTATTGGATTTTTACGAGCCTTCTGGTGGTGGCGACATTCATCGACTTCGAGCATTTCATCATTCCCGACGAAATCACCTGGGGCGGCACGGCGGCGGGCATTGTTCTCGCTCTGCTCATTCCGGAAATGATGGATGCCATCACGTGCTGGGAGGCCCTCGCCCGCTCGCTCGGCGGGGCTGTGCTTGGCTTCGGACTGCTATTTCTGGTAGTCGAGGGCGGCAAGCTGGCTTTTGGAAAAATCAGGCATTCGTTCTCTGAACCGGAGGACTTCGAATGGCGGCGCGAGGGCGATCGCATCGTGCTGACGCTGGCGGGAGAGGACTTGGAGTGGATGGATGTTTTCTCGCGGGAGCGGGATGTGCTGACGATTGAAATCGAGGGAACCGCCCTTGCGGGCGATGGCAGCGAGATTCGCGGCAAGCTGAAATTCTGGCACAACCGTTACGAAGCCGATGGCTGCGGCGGCGCGCTGGATCAACTCGAGTGCATCACGGGAAAAATGAAATCCGTTGTGATTCCCAGAGAGGCCATGGGCTTCGGGGATGTGAAATTCATCGCCTGCATCGGCGCCTTCCTCGGCTGGCAGGCCGTTCTCTTCACGCTCTTCGCGGCATCGATCA
>JBJTGE010000201.1:0-4830 GCA_046093785.1 Spartobacteria bacterium | reverse complement strand
CCGTGGGTGCTGCAACCCGGCCAGTGGACTCTCGGCAGAACGGAAGGCGCATCCATCGCGGAAACGATGGCCTTTTTCAAATCCTCCAAACCCTTCCCGCGCGTGGCGATGGTTTCGACCACCGGCACACCAAGCCTCTTTGCGAGGAGATCGACATCGATGCGAATGCCATTGCGCTTGGCGGCGTCGCATTGGTTCAGCGCGATCAGGGCGGGAATGCCCAACTCCGCGCACTGGGAGACAAGAAGCAGGTTGCGCTTGAGATTTGTGGCATCGAGGACAAAGACCAACAGGTCCGGCTTCTGAAGCCCCCGCCGCCCTCCGAGCACATCCATCACCACCCGCTCGTCGTTTGAGACGGCGGTGAGACTGTAGCAACCCGGCAGATCGAGCAAATCGACATCCATACTGCCCAAGCGAAGGAGACCGGATTTTTTTTCCACCGTAATGCCGGGATAGTTCGCTATATGCTGGCGCAGGCCGGTGAGGCGGTTGAAAAGGGTGGATTTTCCCGTGTTGGGATTTCCCACGAGGGCAACAAGCGGGCGGCCTCGCCGCTTTTTTGGGGCAGCTAGAGTCGGCTCGTTCATTCGGCGATCTGGTGGATTTGAATAATGCGAGCCTCGGCCCGGCGAAGGCTGATCTCCTGACCATCGACTTCGACGGAGATCGGGTCGCCAAGCGGCGCGAAACGGGTCACCTTGACCGTGCGGCCAGGAATAAAGCCCAGCGTGGCCATGCGGTTCGCACGGTCGCAATCGGACAGGATTTCCTCAATGCGGGCGGAACTTCCCACCGGCAGGCTGTCGAGCGTGCGCTTCATGCCTCGACGATCAAAATGGCTTTGGAAAATTCACCAAACATCGGCATCACCTTACGAGACTCGCGGGAGGCGTCAATTATTGAGATTGCGTCTCAATTGATGCGATTGACATCGAACCTTGCTGTTTCTCCTTCGGCGAAGCAAGGATAAGTCCAATGAGACTGGCTTTCGCATCCATCGGATCTCTTGGAGATTTGCATCCCATGCTCGCGATGGCCTGTGCCGCCAGGGATCGCGGGCATGAGGTCGTGGTGGCAGCCGCCCCCGGCTATGAGGCGAATGTGGCGCGGGCCGGCGTGGAGTTTCACCCTCTCCGTCCAGAGATTCCGGAAGATGCGGAGTCACTTGCCTATTACTTCGACTTGAAACGCGGCCCACGGCGTTTGCTGCGGGACATGGTTTTTGCAGATGTCGCCGCAACGCATGAAGACCAGTGCGGTGCAGCCCGGGGAGCGGATTTGTTGGTCGTGGGCGAGTTGCTTTACACGGCACCAATCGTGGCGGCGGATGAGAAAATCCCATGGCTAAATGTCATTCTGGCGCCGACCTCGATGCTCTCGGCCACCGACCCCTGCGTGCTGGCACCGGCGCCATGGTTGCACAAGTTTCGGCACTTGGGACCTTGGCTGCACCGCTTGGCATACAGTTTTGGACGAATCGAGGGACGCATGTGGGCCAGCGGGTATTACCGTTTCCGCCGCTCACTGGGCCTGCCAGCGGGAGCAAATCCCATCTTCGACGCCAAGCATTCCCCGTTTGGCACGCTCGCGATGTTTCCTGATTTTCTCGCGGCCCCGCAGCCTGACTGGCCTGCAAATACGCTGCAGGCTGGCTTTCCATTTTACCATCAAGGTGGGGATGTCGAAGTGGTGCGGGATTTTTTAAAATCCGGGAGCCCGCCCGTGGTTTTCACGCTTGGCTCGATCGTTGCGCATTTCGAGCCATCCTTTTACCAGGCCGCTGCGGAAGCCGCGCAAATACTAGGCCGCAGGGCGATTCTTCTCACAGGTCGCAACGCAGCCGTGCCACAAAACTTACCGGAGTCCATATTGGCTGTGAACTACGCCCCGTTGCATTCCATCCTCCCACACGCCTGTGCCGTCGTTCACGCAGGCGGCATCGGAACCTGCGCCGAGGCACTCAGAGCAGGGCTACCCTCGATGGTTATCCCCTACTCCTTCGATCAACCGGATAACGCCGCCCGCTTGCGCAGACTCGGCGTGGCAGAAGTTTTGTCCCGCAACGCGATCACAGCCCGAAACCTCGCCGCCAAGCTGCAGAGGCTTTTAAAAACACCAGCCGCCACCAGCGCAGCCTCGCGATTGGCAGGTCGGATCAATCCGCAGAAGGCTTTGGACAAAGCGCTGGATAAAATGGAATCCCTCGTGGGCAAGGCATAGAAATTTAAAATCTCTGCACTATTGCCGAAATGGCTCAGGAGTGGCTATCCTCCGCGCTTTCCAAACCGCCAGATGAATATCCACGAATACCAAGCCAAAGAACTCCTCGACCTGTTCGGCGTCGCCAACAGCCCCGGCGGAGTTGCCTCAACGCCGGAGGAAGCCGAGAAAATCGCTGCTTCCTTGAACACTCAAGACCTCGTCATCAAAGCCCAGGTTCACGCCGGCGGCCGCGGCAAGGGGACATTTAAAAACGGCTTCAAAGGCGGCGTCCATCTTTGCAAAACGCCCGCCGAAATTCGTGACACCGCCGCAAAAATGCTCGGGGAAACCCTCGTCACCCACCAGACCGGTGAAGACGGCCGCATCGTCCGCAAAGTGCTCATCGCAAAATCGGTCGAAATTCAAAAAGAACTCTACTTTGCCATCCTGATCGACCGCGCCATTTCCGCACCGGTCATCGTGGCCAGCACCGAAGGCGGCGTGGATATCGAAGCGGTCGCCGAGCACACACCCGAGAAGATTTTCCACCTTCCTCTCGATCCGCTCATCGGCCTTCAGCCCTACGAAGCGCGCAAGCTCGCCAAGATGCTGGGTATTCCGACTGCCCTTCTCAAAAATGCCGCGACGCTTTTTGAGAACCTCTACAAACTTTTCATCGCCCGCGACTGCTCGATGGTGGAAGTGAACCCTCTCGTCATCACCAAGGACAACCAAGTCCTCGCGCTGGATGCAAAATTCAATTTCGACGACAACGCCCTTGTCCGCCATCCGGATGTCCAAGCCTACCGTGACATCGAGGAGGAAGACCCGCGCGAGGTCGAAGCCTCCAAGCACAGCCTCAGCTACATCGGCCTTGATGGAAACATCGCCTGCCTCGTGAACGGCGCCGGCCTTGCCATGGCGACGATGGATATCATCAAACACCACGGCGGCGAACCTGCTAACTTCCTCGATGTGGGCGGTGGTGCCAGCGAGCAGCAGGTCACCGAGGCCTTCAAGATCCTCGTCGCAGATAGCCGCGTGAAAGCGATTCTGGTGAATATTTTCGGCGGCATCATGAAGTGCGATGTTATTGCCCAAGGCATCATCAATGCCGTGAAGGCCGTCAACCTCCCCGTCCCGCTCGTCGTGCGCCTCGAAGGCACCAATGTCGACGCCGGCCGGAAACTCCTCTCCGAATCGGAACTCAAACTCACAGCGGCGACCGACATCGCCGACGCCGCACAAAAAGTCGTAGCAGCCGCAGCCTAACCTCTCAAAACCATGTCCATTCTCGTTGATAAAAACACACGCCTGCTCGTTCAGGGAATCACCGGCAAGTCGGGCGCTTTTCACGCCAAGTCTTGCATGGAATACGGAACCAATGTCGTCGCCGGAGTCACTCCCAGCCGTGGCGGCGAGGTATTCGAAGGCAAGGTCCCGGTTTTCGACACCGCCCACGAGGCCCGCCAGCAGACCGGCTGCAACGCCACCATGATCTTCGTGCCACCAGCTGGCGCGGCGGACTCCATCCTCGAAGCGGTGGATGCCGGCATCGAACTCGTCATCTGCATCACCGAGGGCATTCCTGTCCTCGACATGATGAAAGTCAAAGCCGCCATGGCGAAATCGAAATCCCGCCTCATCGGCCCAAACTGCCCCGGCATTATCACTCCCGGCGCCTGCAAGATCGGCATCATGCCCGGTTATATCCACAAGGAAGGCAAAGTCGGCGTTGTCTCCCGCTCCGGCACCCTCACCTACGAAGCCGTCTGGCAACTTTCCAGCCGTGGCCACGGTCAATCGACCTGCGTCGGCATCGGCGGCGACCCCATAAATGGCACGTCGCACCTCGATGTCGTCAAAATGTTCAACGACGACCCCGGCACCGAGGCCTTCATCATGATCGGTGAAATCGGCGGAACCGCCGAGGAAGAAGCCGCCGAGTGGATCGGAAAAAACTGTAAAAAACCAGTCGCCGCCTTCATCGCCGGAGCCACAGCTCCTCCCGGACGCCGCATGGGCCACGCCGGAGCGATCGTGAGCGGAGGCAAAGGCACAGCCCAAGGCAAAATCGAAGCCATCCAAGCCGCAGGCATCGAAATCGCCGCCACCCCCGCCGACATGGCCGACGCCCTCCTCCGCCGCATGGCAAGGTAAGGGGAAGTTTCAAGAATTAAGTGTGTAAGTCTTAAGTCGCGCTACCGCGCTACTCCAGCTCATGCGGGGCCAAGGTGAAAACCCGGCCCCGTATTTCTTTTTCACCCGACAAGCTCCTCCCAGACTCGTTGGGCAGTTTTTTTGGACGATCGTCCAAATTTTTTGTCGCGACAAGCGTCGTAGGAGTAATACCAATGCCTGTATGCTTTTTGATCTTTGGACTTTGGCGCGGTAGCGTGAAGTCGTTGAGCAAAAAAATAGGGTTATACCAAGTCTACAAAGGTTTGGATTTTTGGATGACTTCGCTTCGTTGAGTTTCGGGGAGCGCGCCCCCCACAGGGGCACCGCTTTGCGCCCTCGCGAGGCGATCGGGAAAAATCCAGCCAGAGGCTGCCTGAAGTTCTCCATGTCGGGCGCGCTCCCCGGGACCAAGCGCTACCGCGCCAAAGTCCAAAGATCAAAAAG
>JBJTGE010000200.1:0-2610 GCA_046093785.1 Spartobacteria bacterium | reverse complement strand
GATGTATATCCTCTACGAAATCTGCATCGGGATCGCGTGGCTGATGCGGGATAAAAATCCCAAGGCTGTCGCTTGAATCCCTGCCGGCCTACAAGCTCTGCGCTGGCCTCCACTCGATAAATACAGCGGCGTTGGTGATGTGCTGAAAAATTCCCTCCAGCGTTACCGTGTCCAATTCCCGAAAAATAACCCTCTCCACGGGTGCCGATTTCTGATTCGGCTCTTGCTTTGACTCTGGATGCGGGGCCTCCTGTTCGGACTCGGGCGGAGAGTTCGAGGGAACAATGGCACCAAGCATTTTTTGTATCACTCCACCTCCGGGTGAACTTTTGGCGGCCTTCGGAGCGGATTCATAAACCACGATATCGCGGCCGATTTTTTGAAATTTCCGTTTCGATATTCCAATCTGGCTGTTGGCCCGCGCGTAGCTGTTCACATCCGAAGTGAAGGTGATCTTGCGCTTGCGGGTGCCTTCCAAATCCAGAATCAAATCATGCGAGCCCACGCCTTTCACCAAGGCCTTTTGTAAGACACCGCTGACCGTGATGCGGCGATCGCGGAGCGCCTTGCGGAGGAGCTCGGGATGCCTGTCGGCGATATCAGCCAGCTCCACAGCGGATACACTTCCCTTGGCCGCAAAGCGCTCAACCTCTTGCTGCGGAGTGAGGGCTTCCGGCTTGAAAAATTGCTTCCATGCGAAAAACCCGGAAACACCCAACAGCACCACAAATATCAAACTTCTGAACATATTCTCTGGGAGAAGACTCCTGTTTATCCGCATCGACCGGCTAGTGTATTGTTTGATAATTATATTGACATATAAAAGAAGCGTGTCATCTTTTCGATGATGGCACGCAAATCCACTCCTCTTGATCTTACGGAATCCCAACGCTCTGAACTTTCTTTATGGGCAAGAAAGCCAACGACGCCCCAGCGCTTGGTGCGTCGTTGCCAGATTATTCTGCATCGCGCAAACGGGCTCAGCCAAGAAGAGAGCGGTCAGCGAGTTGGCATGAGTCGCCCGATGGTGATTCAATGGGAAAAGCGCTTTCGCAGTCAGGGATTGGCAGGTCTTCAGGAAGCCAAGCGTAGCGGGAGAAAGCCCTCGATCAGTTCGCAACTTCGTGCCGAAATCCTTCACGAAGCAACACGCCCCCCGAAAGGTCGCCAACGCTGGTCCACGCGCACCATGGCCAAAGCCAAGGGAGTCAGCAATCAAACCGTCCACAAGATTTGGCAAGCCAACGATATCAAGCCCCACCTCACGCGCACTTTCAAAATTTCCAACGATCGCCGGTTCGAGGAAAAATTTTGGGATGTCATTGGTCTATATTTGAATCCGCCCGAAAAAGCCTTGGTGCTTTGTTGTGACGAAAAAAGCCAATGCCAAGCTCTTGAGAGAACACAACCTGGTCTGCCACTCGGCGTTGGGCATGTGCGAACCGCCACGCATGATTACACACGCCACGGCACGATCACGCTCTTTGCAGCTTTGAACTACTTGGATGGAAAAATCCTGCACAACACCGCGCCCAGACATACACACAAGGAATGGTTGGCCTTTCTCAAGATGATCGACAGGGAGGCTCCGGAGGCTCTAAGCCTGCATTTGATCATCGACAACTATTGCACCCACAAACACAAGAAGGTTGCCTCTTGGATCGATCGCCGCAACCGCGCCGAGCAAAAAAAACATGGTCAAGACAGGATTGTCCTGCACTTTACCCCCACCTCATCCTCATGGATGAATCTGGTGGAAAGATTCTTTCGGGACATCACACAAGATTGCATTCGCGAGGGAAGTTTTGGAAGCATTCAAGAACTGGTGAAGGCTATCACCGACTATCTGGCCGAGCGAAACCTCGAACCCAAAGCCTACAAGTGGAGGGCGGACGGAAAGCAAATCCTGGAAAAAATCCAGCGCGCCCGCGAGGCAATGGCTAAAAATAATGTTTAGCTATATAGCAAACACTACACTAGGCTGCAGTTTTGGTCGGGCTAAACCGCAAAACGACCCAGCGCATTTATTCTCTTCTTAGAGACCGAATCGTAGAATTGGCGATCCAGGAAGCCCGGCCATTTGTCGGAGACATCGAGGTGGATGAAAGCTACTTTGGAGCAAAACGAATTCGAGGCAAACGCGGGCGCGGAGCCGGCGGGAAAACGCCGGTCCTTGGTTTGCACAAGCGGCAAGGACGAGTCTTTGTGAGTGTCGTGCAAAACTGCTCAAAGGCTGAACTTATGCCAATTCTTCAAGGTCGGATCGTGGAAGGCAGCGATGTCTTCACCGATGGTTGGAATGCTTATGACTGACTGGTAACCAATGGCTATCGGCACCATAGAATTCACCACCATAAAATTGAATTCGCCCGCGTAAAAAACCATGTCAACGGCATCTAATCCTTCTGTTGTTTTGCTAAGTTTCGCATGGCTAAACTTCGCGGGGTCAGGAAGGAAAAATTCCTAATCCACCTCAAGGAATCGGAGTGGCGTTTCAACCATCGGCTTGATAACATCTACTCAATTCTCCTCAAAGAAACCCGCCATTTTCCCCTCTAAACTGGGCAAGACCCTAACTTTTTGCTTATTTTAGTCGTATAGTATTTTTGC
>JBJTGE010000199.1:0-2050 GCA_046093785.1 Spartobacteria bacterium | reverse complement strand
CCCGAAGAGCGCACAGGCTGGGCGTTGGTTTACGCCTACAAGTAGTTCTCGATGGAAACCCTCACGCTGGAATTCGAAAACGCCCGCACCGCGCAGGCTGTTTACGGCGGCGATCCCAAGCTGCTCCATGAATTGGAGCGCCGGCTTGAGGTCCGGACCACGGCGCGCGATGGATGGATTCGCGTGGATGGCGAAAAAACCGCCGTCGAGCATGCACGCAACGCCCTCGAGCAACTCCACGCCGCCGTGAAGCGGGGCATAACCATCCATCGCCAGGAATTCGAACACGCCTTGGAGGCTTCAAAAAGCCCGGGCTCTTCCGAATCCCTCGCCAGCCTTATCGATACCCGCATCCAGTGCTCCCCGCGCAAGCCGCCTGTCGTTCCCCGCACCGCTGGACAAAAAACCTATGTCCAAGCCATCCAGTCCCATGACATCACATTCGGCGTAGGACCTGCCGGAACTGGCAAAACCTATCTCGCCGTGGCATCCGCCGTGGCCGCCCTCAAGCAGGACAAGGTCCGGAGGCTCATTCTCACCCGTCCTGCGGTCGAAGCCGGCGAGGCCCTCGGCTTCCTTCCCGGCGATCTTCAGGAAAAAATTCTCCCCTACCTGCGCCCGCTCTACGACGCGCTGCACGATCTCCTGGAGCCAGACGAGCTCCAGAAGCTCATGGACAAAAACATTATTGAAATCGCCCCGCTGGCCTACATGCGCGGACGCACTTTGAGCGGGTCTTTTGTCATTCTCGACGAGGCCCAGAACACCACCGCCGAGCAGATGCTCATGTTTCTGACCCGTCTCGGCCTCGGCTCGCGCTGCGTGGTGACGGGGGATGTCACCCAGATCGACCTGCCTCGAAACAAACTCAGCGGACTCGTGGAAGCCGTCGCCGCCCTCCGCGATGTCGAGGGCATCGGAATGCATTTTTTCACCGAGAAGGATGTCGTGCGGCACCCGCTCGTTCAGGCCGTGATCCTGGCCTACAAAAATCACCGGGGCTCCCGGGAAAGTAGAATCTAAAATGTTCGGAATCTTCAAACGCTGGCGACTCGTCTGGAAGGGGCTTTCCTCCAGCAAGCGGCGCCGTCAGGTCGAGGAGAGCAATTTTCTCTCCGCGCTTCAAAATGGCTGGCCCGTGCGCGCACTCCTGCTCGCTGCTTTCGTTCTTGGCCTCGCAGCCTTGATTTTTACGGGTCAGCAAGAGGAGCCTGCGAAAAAGTTTCTCCTCTGCCTGCTCATTTTCGCCACCGCCATCGCGCAGCTCTGGATCAACCACCCTCTGACCTTCCGTCAAAATTCCCGCCTCTGCCTCGTGTTGGGAACCCTGCTCACGCAGTTGGCCGTCATAAAAATCCTGCTCAGCCAGGCCGCAGCGGGGGCCCTCGACCTCCAACTTGCGCCGCTCCTCATTCCCTACGCCTTCGCGCCACTTGTCCTCTCCGTGCTGCTGGGCCGGAACCACGGCCTCTACGCCGCTGTTTTTTCCAGCCTCTGGGGCTCGCTGCTTGTCGGTCGCATCGACCCGGTTTTCCTGGTCATTTCGCTCATCACCGGCTTCATCGGGGTTTTCGTGACGCTTCAAGTTCGCCGCCGCAGCCGCCTGGTGCGCGCCGGCGTCTATGTCGGTCTCGCCACATGGATTCTTGCCGCAGCCTTCGGCCAAATCGGTCCGGTGATTTGGGAAGTGCCCTCACAGACCGACTGGGCGATGATCGGTTGGCAGAGCTTGGCGGCCTTTGCCACGGGCATTGCCACAGCCATCGTCGTCAGCGGCATCCTGCCAATGCTCGAGCATGTTTTCAAAATCACCACCGACATCTCATGGCTTGAGATGAGCGACCTCAACCACCCGCTCCTGAAGCGCCTGAGCCTCGAAGCGCCGGGCACCTACCACCACAGCTTGGCCGTCGCGAACCTCTCGGAGGCCGCCGCAGAAGTCGTCGGAGCCAACCCCACAATCTGCCGCGTCGCCTCGTATTTTCACGACATCGGCAAGGTCGTGAAGCCCCACTACTTCACTGAAAACATCCCTCACGGCTCGAATCCC
>JBJTGE010000198.1:0-5561 GCA_046093785.1 Spartobacteria bacterium | reverse complement strand
GAGGTTGCCGCGATCGAGCACTTCGCGCACTTTTTGAACCATGGCCTCGGCGCGGCGCTCCTCGACCTCGCCGGCGGTGGGAATTTTTCCGCGCAGGATTTTCGTGCGGGTGTAGCGCTCGATGTGCTGGAGTTTGTAGATATCGCGGCCGGAGACAAAAGTAACGGCCATGCCCTTGCGGCCTGCGCGCCCGGTGCGGCCGATGCGGTGCACATAGTCTTCGGAGTCGTAGGGGAGGTCGTAGTTCACAACGAGTTCGAGTTCGTCCACATCGATGCCGCGCGCGGCGACATCCGTCGCCACAAGGAACTCGAATTCCGCCTTCTTGAATTTGTTCATGACTCGCGTGCGCTGCGCCTGTGCGATGCCGCCGTGAAGTCGATCGGCGGAGAATCCCTGGGCGATCAGGTCGTCGGCAAGTTCGTCAACCATCCGTTGGGTGTTGCAAAAAATGATGCCGAGTTTGTAGCCGTGAAAATCGATGAGGCGGAGGAGCGCCTCGAATTTCATGCGCTGGGGCACTTCGTAATACCACTGTTCGATCGCGGGAACCGTGAGCTGCTTTTGCTCGATTTTGACGGATTTCGGCTCGTTCGAGTGACGCTCGATCAGGTCGCGGATCGGCTTGGAGACGGTTGCGGAGAAGAAAACGGTCTGTCGCTCATCGGGCGTTGCGGAGAGGATTTTTTCAATGTCCTCGCGGAAGCCCATGTCGAGCATGCGGTCGGCCTCGTCGAGAACGACCATCTTGACCGTGCCGAGCTGCAGGGTGCCGCGATCCATGTGATCCATGATGCGGCCCGGTGTTCCAATCACGATCTGGACGCCTTTTTTAAGTTCGAAAAATTGGCGCTCGTAGGAAGCGCCACCGTAGATCGGAACGGCATGGATGCCGCGCTTGTGGGCGGAAAGTTTGTGAACCTCGTCGGCGACCTGCGTGGCCAGCTCGCGCGTTGGGCACATGATCAAAACCTGCACGGAACGATCGGCTGGCACGCAGAGTTCGATGGCAGGAATCGCAAAGGCGGCTGTTTTTCCAGAGCCTGTTTGCGACTGGCCGACGACATCGTGACCTTCGAGCAAAACAGGAATGGCAGCGGACTGGATGGGCGAGGCCTCCTCGAAACCGAGATCCCCGACCGCCTTCAAAACTTCGGGCGAAAGACCCAGATCCGAAAAATTCAACTTATTCATCCAACATCAATAGCCTCCGAGCGCGTTCGCGTCACGGGAAACCCTGCGGCTCTACTTCGAGAGCTCAAGCATCCGGCGCACCGAGCGCTCGGCTTTGGCACGAACATCCTCTGGAATTTCGATGCGGGGCTCGAGGTTGGCGAGGCAATCGCGCAGCTTCTCGAGCGTGTTCATTTTCATGTAGCGGCAGTCGGCGCAGGCACACGAGTCGGTCGGGCCGGGAATGAAATTCTTGCCGGGCACCTCACGGCGAAGGCGGTGCAACATGCCGCTCTCGGTGACGATGATGAAATCCTTCGCGGGATTGTCGCGGCAGAACGAAACCATTTTTTCCGTGGAGCAAACTTCGTCGGCAAGCAGGCGCACGGCGAGCGTGCACTCGGGATGGGCGACGACCACGGCATTCGGAAACTCGGCTTTGATGCGGTTTATGCTGTCGCGGGTGAACTCGACATGGACATAACAATTGCCGCGCCAGAGATCCATGTGGCGTCCGGTTTTTTCCATCACCCAGGCACCGAGATTCTGATCGGGAACGAAGAGGATATTGCGGTCTTTGGGAGCGGATTCGACGATTTTGACGGCATTGCCACTGGTCACGATCACATCGGCAAGCGCCTTCACGCCCGCGCTGCAATTGATGTAGGCGATGACATAGTAGTTTTTGTCCCTGTGCTCCTCCAGAAACGCAGCCAGCTTGTCCGCAGGGCAGGAATCCGAGAGCGAGCAACCGGCATCCATGTCGGGAATCACGACGGTTTTTGACGGACTCAAAATTTTGGCCGTTTCGCCCATGAAGTGGACGCCACAAAACGCGATGACATCGGCACCGGTCTCCGCCGCCTGACGGCTGAGTCCGAGAGAATCCCCCACAAAGTCGGCCACCTCTTGGATGGCGGCGATCTGGTAGTTGTGTGCGAGAATCACGGCATTGCGGGAGCGTTTGAGCTCCATGATTTCCGAAATGAGGTCGGTCGAGACGGCTTGCATGGGCGTGACGATGCGCGATCCCAGCCGGGCAATCAAGCGGGGTCTTTTGCCCTGGAAGTCTTGATTTATCAGGACTGCTGTCTCTCACTCCTGAATGCCAACGCGCGCTCGACCCGGGCCGTGGGATCCGTTAGGCTAAGCCATCATTATTCCGTTCCATTTTTTAGGAGATTGCTCCGCATGAAAGAGGCCGCCGCCCGCATCCGGAGGGAAGAGACGCCGTCTTCTCGATATGTTGCGAGTTTTTGAAGCGATCGAATATCTCCAACCAGCAGAGAGAGGTCTGAACAGGCCGATCTTGTTGCGCGGGCGCACAGGTGAAGGCGAGGTGGCCTCGCTTTTTGTCAAAAGCCGTGCTGGATACGGAGACCGGCCGTCGGCTCCCGGAGTGGAGTGCCTCGCGACCCTGCTCGCGCGGCACTTGGGACTCACAGCTCCTGAGCCGGTCTGCGTCGAAATGCCGAAAGGGTTTGATCGTTTTATATCTGATGCTCCCGTTCACCGCGAACTGGTTCGACTGAGTCCGGGACTCAACTTTGGCACCGTGGCACTTGGGGCTGACTGGAAAACCTGGCCGGTCGGAATGTCGACCCGTGCATTCCCTGATGACTTGTTTGAACGGATCATGGTCTTCGATGCCATCGTTCAGCAAACAGACCGCGAACCGGACAATCCCAATCTTCTTTGGCGAGGCAGAGAGATCGCTGTGATCGATCACGAAAAATGCTTTGGCTACCTCTCGCTGGCTGGCGAAACCGCGATGCCTTGGCGCGCATTTTTTGGAATCAACCCCTTTCTGCGTCATTCTCTTCGGGAGGCGGGTAAAAGGCTCGAACCTGATGCCGGGGATTCCTTCTGGGCTGAGCTGATCGGACTCGAAATGGATAGAAAAATTATTGAAATTGCCGATGCAACCCGAGGAGCTTTTCCTGAAGCAAGTGTGGAATTGGATCGCATTCTGCGCTATTTTGACTTGTTGAATCGAAATTTAACGGACTTTTTCCAATACTTCCGCCACAGCCTTTCCCGATGAATCGCCACGACTACAGCTATTGTTTTCTCCGCTACCGGCAGGATCCGGAAGCTGGTGAATTTGCGAATATCGGCGTGGCACTTTGGTCCCCTGACACGCGCTTTCTTGGATTCGAAGGAAGCAAACGACTCAGCCGTTTGACGCATTTTTTTGGGAATCTGGACAAGGATGGCTACCGACTGCTTGTGGCGCATGTGGAAAGACGCTTTGACGCTTTAGCTGAAAAGCTCACCCAAGACTCGCTTTGGCCGGATCATCCCGCAGACATCAAGGAGATCGCCTTTCAGGTCGTTCCGCAAGATGATGGAGCCTTGGTTTGGAGCCCCGCACGGGGTGGAGTGACGGAAAATCCGAATGCGGAATTGGGGCGGCTTTTCCAGCGATACATCGGAGTCCACAACGAAGCGCCAGAGAAATCCCGCAGGGACGATGGGGAGGTCTTCCGCTCGGTGTATCGGAAAGCCTTTGCGGCCGAGGCCCTGGCCGCGCGGATTCAGGAGCATGAGATCGTAGCTCCCCTGGCAAGCCACACTTTCAAGCACGCATGGAAAAATGGAGTCTGGAATGTCTATGAAACGCTCTCCTTCGACTTGCTGGATGCGGATTCCATAGAAAGGAAGGCCCATACTTGGTTCGGTCGGAGTGTTCATCTCGCGCAAAGCCCGGATCAACCGAAAATCCATTTCCTGCTCGGCAAGCCCGAACTCGCATCCCACGCCAAGGCCTATGGCAAGGCAAAGAATATCCTCAGCTCGGAATCGCGGGTTTCTCTGATCGAAGAGGACGAAGCCGCAAGTTTTGCCGAAGCCCTGAAGGCGCAGGTATTGGCTGCTTGAGGCTGCGAGCTGATGTTTTGGCCAGGGGATTTCCCCACCGTGAAATCAAAAGCCCCCGAAGTGAGTCACCTCGAGGGCTTATGAAATTCAATGGTCCCAGGAACCGAGGATTCCACCCTGTATGGGCTGCCACTCGTGAGAGCGACCTCTACTTTTCCTGCGCTTACCAATTCGGAAATTTTACTGAAGGCACCCTGTTGTCAAGCTGCTGAGTGAATTCAACCCGCTTGATGACGAGACGCTAATTCAAAACGCATCCCCCCTGCCTTGACTCGGGGCGCGAGGGGTAGTTTTATCCCGCGATGGCCACTGTCTCACGCGAGAGCGTGCGGGAGATTCTGCATGAGTCTCTCGCCGGACAAGGACTGCGCAAGACTGCGCAGCGGGAGGCCATTATCGAGGCGGCATTTGGCACGAACAAACACTACACGGCCGAGGAGCTTCTGGAGATGGCGCGAGCGATCGACCGCTCGGTGTCGCGGGCCACGGTTTATCGCACGCTTCCTTTGCTGGTGCAGAGCGGACTCCTGCGCGAACTCGATCTCGGTGGCGACACAAAAATCTACGATCCAAACTTCCTGGAACACCCCACGCACAACCACCTCGTCTGCGTGGATTGCAAAAAAATCATCGAATTTGAAGACCCGAACATGGAACTCCTCGAAAACTGCATCACCCGCCGGCTGGGTTTTTCCCCGACCAACAAGATGGTGAAAATCGAAGCCCGCTGCGATGAGCTGCAATTGAAGGGATCCTGCACGAAGCGGATGGAAGCCAAAGCCTGACGAGATATGTGGAAAGGAAGATTCAAAGAGGAGCAATCCGACTTGCTGAAAAGCTATGGCGCGTCGGTGCATGTGGATTGGCAACTCTACCGGCAGGATATCCGGGGCAGCATCTCGCACGCCCGAGCCTTGCTCGGCGCGGGCATTCTCACGCCTGAGGAATTCAGCCAAATCGAAGCGGGGCTGCTCGAAATCCGCTACGAAATCGAAGCGGGGAAATTTGAGTTCAGCCAAGACCTCGAGGATGTGCACATGAACATCGAGGCGGAGCTGACGAAGCGTATCGGCGCGGCGGGAGCGAAGCTCCACACTGCCCGCAGCCGGAATGACCAAGTGGCGCTGGATTTTCGCCTGTGGCTACGCGACGCCTGCGAGGGGTTGCGAAGCGGCATTCGCGCGCTTCAGATCTCATTCGTCGGGCTCGCCGAACGCCACAAGGAAGCCTTCATCCCCGGCTACACCCACCTTCAGCGCGCTCAGCCCGTCTTTTTTGCCCATCACCTTCTCGCTTATGTTGAAATGCTCGACCGCGATGCCTCGCGACTGGCCGACGCCTCCGCGCGCATGGACGCCTGTCCGCTCGGTTCGGGGGCGATTGCGGGTTCGACGATTCTTTTGAACCGCGAGGCCGTGGCCAGCGAACTGGGGTTCTCCAAAGTGACGACGAACAGCATGGATGCCGTCGCGGATCGTGACTTCGCCTGCGAGGTGCTGGCAGGCCTT
>JBJTGE010000197.1:0-2606 GCA_046093785.1 Spartobacteria bacterium | reverse complement strand
CGTTGACAGGACGCGCGAAATGCAGTTTGCCTTGGCGGAGGCTTGAAGAACAAAGGCGGCCTGTTTTCCGTAGCGCGCTGAGGCTGCAATGATCCAAAGCCTTCATCACATCATGTTCCGCTGACGGTGTATGGAGAAATCGCTCTACGAGTGTCGGCAGTCATAGACCGCCGCTACAAGGACAGGAACGCTGAGGTCCTCCTCGGCAGAAGCCAACGGGGACGTTGGCGCTCCCGGACGCTTTACGGTCGGGCAGGCTTGGTTTCAGGCGTGCTGGCCGGCGTGGTGGAGCCTTTGAAGAATTTTTGAGTCAGTCTTCAAAGCATGGTTTTGGTTTCAGCCACACATACTGCGAGATGGAAAAGCGGCGACCGTGAGTTGGAGCGCGCAGGTTTGAGGGAAAGTGGTCGATTACTTCCGGCAATGGCGGCGGATTTCGTAGCCGTTGCCTGATTCCAAAATCTCGCCAGCGTCGAAATCGTTCTCGAACTCGGGGAAAAAAGTGTCGCCTTCGACTTCACGGTCGATGCGGGTCAGGAGGAGTTCCGAGCAGTGGGGCAGGAGCGCGGCGTAGAGTTGGGCGCCGCCGATGATGTAGAGGCGGCGGCCGTCCGCAGGTTCTTCGATGGCGTCAAAGGAGCGAAACAGAGTGACTCCTTCGATGTTGGCTTCCCTCGAAACGACCCAATTTTCGCGCCCGGGGAGCGGCTTCCCGAGCGAGTCGTAGGTTTTTCGACCCATGACAATGATGTGCCCGAGCGTGGTGCGTTTGAAAAATTTCAAGTCCTCGGAGATGTGCCAAGGAATGCGGCCATCGACTCCGATGACGCGGTTGCGGGACATGGCGGCGATGGCGATCATGGATTAGACAGAGATGGGTGCTTTGATGGCAGGATGAGGGTCGTAGCCTTCGAGAGTGAAATCCTCGAAGACAAAATCCTCGAGGCGCGTGCGGGCAGGGTTGAGAACCATGCGCGGCAGAGGGCGGCACTCGCGTGTGAGCTGCAGGCGCGCCTGCTCGAGGTGGTTGGCGTAGAGATGGAGGTCGCCGAAGGTGTGAACAAAGGTTCCCGGTTGGAGACCGCAGACCTGAGCGACCATCAGCGTCAGAAGAGCGTAGGAAGCGATATTGAAGGGCACACCAAGGAAGAGATCCGCGCTGCGCTGGTAAAGTTGGCAACTGAGTTCGCCGTCCTGCACATAAAATTGAAAAAGCGCATGGCAGGGCGCGAGGGCCATGAGGTGCAACTCGGCGGGATTCCATGCCGACACCACAAGGCGGCGGCTGTCGGGGTTCTTTTTGATGTCCTCCACAACGCGTGCGATTTGATCGATCGTAAGGCCATCCGCTCCGCGCCAATCGCGCCACTGCGCACCATAAACCCTGCCGAGGTCGCCATTCTCATCCGCCCACTCGTCCCAGATCGTCACATTGTTTTCGCGCAGGTAGCGGATGTTTGTCTCGCCCTTCAAGAACCAGAGAAGCTCGTGGATGATCGAGCGCAGATGGAGTTTCTTGGTGGTGAGGAGGGGAAATCCCTCGCGCAAATCGAAGCGCTCCTGCGCACCGAAAACAGAATAGGTGCCAGTGCCGGTGCGGTCGGATTTGAATCGACCTTCATCAAGGACAAGGCGGAGGAGGCGGTGGTATTGCTGCATGGCTACGCTTTAACAATGACGGCTCCCCCACCCGCGCGCCAAGCTTTTGCTGCGGCGAAGCGACATTGCCGAGCGGAGGACTCTACGCTCTACTGCTGTCCGCAAAATGGAAGAGCCAAAACACGACCTCGACGCGGAACTCCAGTCACACTTCGGCCACGCGGGCTTCAGGGAAGGTCAGAGGCAGGTCGTCGAAACGCTCCTGGCCGGGCGCTCGGCCTTGGCCGTCTTTCCCACAGGCGGCGGAAAATCGCTCTGCTACCAACTCCCAGCCATACTCATGGAGGGAGTCACCTTGGTCGTCTCGCCGCTGATCGCCCTGATGAAAGACCAAGTCGATGTCTTGCAAAAACGCGGGATTGCCGCAGCGCGACTGGATTCCACGCTCACTCCCGCCGAGACGGCATCAATCTACGAAGGCCTCTCCACAGGAAAACTCAAACTCCTGTATGTCGCCCCTGAGCGCTTCGTGAGCGAGACTTTCGTCGCCAAGATCAAGCGGGCGAATATCGCCATGCTCGCCATCGACGAGGCCCATTGCATTTCCGAGTGGGGACACAATTTCCGGCCCGAGTATCTCCGCCTCGCCGCTCTCGCGAAAAAATTCCGCATCCCGCGTGTTCTCGCGCTCACGGCCACAGCAACGCCTGCCGTGTCGAAGGAAATCCGCGAAGCCTTCCGCATCGCCAAGGAAGACCATGTGCAGACCTCTTTCCACCGACCCAATCTGGGCCTGCACATCACCCCGGTTGCGGCGGACAAGCGCTTGGACCTGCTCATCGACCGGCTCGTCCAAAAGAAACCCTTCCCGACGATTGTCTATGTGACCCTTCAGCACACTGCGGAGAGCGTGGCTGGAAGCCTGCAGCGGGCAGGCATCCGAGCGAGGGCCTACCACGCCGGTCTTGCAAACGATGTGCGCGCCACCGCGCAGGATGACTTCATGC
>JBJTGE010000196.1:0-3437 GCA_046093785.1 Spartobacteria bacterium | reverse complement strand
TGCATCGTTTCGGCCTCCCGTCCGGATCTGCTCGATCGCGTGCCGACCACTTGGGAGGAGCTGCTTGCACTGGCTGCCGAAGGTTGTGTCGTGCAGGGTTTTTCGCGCATGACCACCACCGGCATGTTTTACATGCTGCGTCATCAAGGATTCGACGAATCCGCCGCCATCGAAGCGCTGCGGCAACTCTATCGACTCACGGGTGGCGCCAAACGATTGAATCACGGCAGCATCCAAGTTTTGGAGGCGGCTGCATCGGGTGATGAGATCGCTTTCGTGCCGGCTTGTTACGGTTATTCGAATTACACCCGCCCGGGTTTTGCCGCTTGTCCCTTGGCGTTTCATCCGACTCCGTTCGCGCCGACTGGCGGGGCCGTGCTCGGCGGTGCAGGCCTTGCGGTCTCGGCCGCCTGCAAGCACCCCGAGGTCGCGCTGCGCTTCCTGGAATGGATCACCGGCGCGGATTGTCAAACGCACATCTACGCGGTCTGCGCTGGTCAACCCGCGCATGCCGCCGCATGGAGGGCAGACCTGCCGAACATGCTGACCGGCAATTTTTTCCGGTCCACCATGGCGGCGATGGAGACCGCTTGGCTGCGACCGAACACTCCTGAGTTCCATCACATCCAAAGCGACCTCGCTACCAAACTTCACGCTGCATTGACCGCCTGATGAACACAAACACACCACAGATCCTGGCTGAGGGCCTGGCGTTTCCCGAGGGTCCCGCCTTTGCGCCGGACGGCTCCTTGTGGCTGGTGGAGTTGAAAGGAGGAAACCTTTGCCGCTGGTCGGATGGCACGCTGAACCGAATCTCCGTCGGCGGAGAACCAAACGGCATCGCCATCGATGCACAGGGGAAGATCGTCTTCTGCGATGCCGCCGAATGTGCGATTCGCCGTCATCATCCCGCGACCGGCTTGACCGAGACGCTGGCAAATTCCATCGAAGGGAAACCCCTCTTCAAGCCGAATGACCTGGCCTTCGATGCGGCTGGCAACCTGATTTTCACTTGCCCCGGTGATTCACGCACCGAGCCCACCGGCTATGTGGCCATCTTGAAACCCGATGGCTCGGTGGCCCGGGTGGCTTCCGGATTTTATTTTCCCAATGGCCTAGCCTTCACTCCGGATGGTGGCCATCTCGTGGTTGCCGAGACGCGACGCCAAAGGCTGTGGCGCGGACGCTGGGATGCCGTCAATGGCCGCTGGCTCGCCCCGCGTCCCTGGGCCAGCGTCGGAGGCACTATTGGCCCTGACGGCATGGCCTTCGCAGCCGATGGACGCCTCTATGTCGCCATCTACAGCGGCGGGGCAGTAAAAGTCGTCGCCGCCGACGGCGAGGTCGATGAGGTCATCACCGTTCCCGGAGCCAACCCGACCAACTGCGCCTTCGATCCCTCGGGACGCTTGGGCCTGGTGGTCACCGAAGCGGAAAATGGAAGGCTGTTCAGCTTGCCCACGCTTGGCCCCGGCGCGCCGCTTTTTCCCCAAACCATTTAATTTTCACACTTCACCACTCCACAAACAATGAGCACGCCAACAACAAAACTCGCCGACGAGCTGATCCTGAGAAAAAATACCAACCCGTTTCCCTTTTTGCGCGGGCCGAACTTTGGCTATCTGTCGAAGTCTGGCTACTACGGCACCAAGCAGGCCGAACTGGAAGTCGACAACATGGCCGAGGCCGGGGTCGAGTGGGTTTCGCTCATGGTCATGCTCATGCAGGAGACTTTCTACAGCACGCGCATCTACCGTGATTTCACCTGGACGCCCTCCGACACCGATCTGGAGAAAATCATCCGCTGCTTCCAAAAGCGCGGCATTCGCGTCCTGCTCAAACCGGTGATCGACATCCTGGACAGCACCGGACGCTGTCACATCACCTTCCCCGAAAACGAGCAGCAGATTCAGGGCGTGGTCACGGATTACTGGTCGCGCTGGTTTGAGAGCAATCGGCAGGCCATGACCTATTACGCCCGCCTAAGCAAAGAGTGGGGCGTGGAGGCCTTCACCATCGGCCAGGAACTCTCCGGCACGGATCATCAGACGCACCGCTGGCTCGAGACCATCGCGGCCGTGCGCGATGTTTATTCCGGCTGGGTCTGCCTCAACGCGCTGAAAACGAACCGCGACAAACCGGCATTCATCGAGTGGGTGCGTGCTCTCGACGCCGTGGGATTCAGCAACTACGAAGGCGTTCCCGAGCCGAAGCCCACCATTGAGGATGTGCGGGTGGCCATCGCCAAGGAGGTTCCCGGTTGGCAGGCTTTCCATGAAAAGGTTGGGATCCCGGTTTACTGGGCGGAGTGCGGTTGCCGCTCCGTCGAGAAAGGGGCCCTTGTGCCTTGGGAATACCGGAACGACGGCGATTATGACGGCGAACTCCAGGCGGTCTACCTGGAAGGTTTCCTCGATGCCTACAAGGGCCAGCCTTGGTGGGCGGGTTTCCAATACTGGAAATGGGAGGAACAACAGAACCGCCCCCACCACCACAAGGCCAATGGCGACACCGGCTTCACCGTCCGCGGAAAGCCCGCCGAGGCGGTGCTCACCAAGTGGTGCCGGCAAAAGCTCTCCTGATCCATCACAACAGGCGAAGAGAATCGCGCTGCCGCACGGCCGCGCGGCCCTGTAGCGGCGTCTCTATGAGCGCCGTGGGGCAAGCCGTGACACGACTTGGAGGGACGACCTCTGTGTCGTCCCAAATTTCAGCCGCGTAGCGGCGTTCCCCATCAGTGTGAATCAGAGTCCATCGGTGGTTGGAAAAATCACACCACCCCCCGGCAGTCACAGACAGCCGCTAGTGTGCCCGGCATGGGCATGAACAAGTCAGGAAAAAAAAAGTGAAATAGAAACAAATGACCGGAAGCAGTGACAGCAACCGTAGCGAAAGCCAAGGCGGGTTCCGCGAGGAACTCAGCGCGAAAGAAGGCCGTAGCAAGGACAACGACCGTAGGAACACGAACAGGCAGAGAGGCTGGGTGCGGGCGATAAGCGTGCTAGGAAACGCGAAATCCAAGAGTCACCGAAAGACGCATCAGGTAGAGCCTGGCGGCACGGAGTCCAAAATGTTCATGCACCTTACCCGGGGAGATCTCCGCCGAGAGATTGGCGGAGAAGTCAGCAGAGGCCGTAGTAGTGAAGAGAGCCGTGGAAACGCGGAAGGAGC
Organism: Spartobacteria bacterium; assembly: GCA_046093785.1. Taxonomy (GTDB): domain Bacteria; phylum Verrucomicrobiota; class Verrucomicrobiia; order Chthoniobacterales; family Terrimicrobiaceae; genus UBA967. Next base: position 266 of record JBJTGE010000196.1, on the reverse strand, counting down.
GAAGGGCCGAAGAACCCAAGAAGCAAAGGAGCCATAGGAAGATCGAGGAGTCACCCGAAACGGCCGAGAGCGGAGCAAAACTCAGCTTCTTGTGTCGGCGAAAGACCAAGACGGATGGATGTCGTCAGCAAGCAATCGTGGGTGGCAAGGTCGGCCAGTGGTCGAAGAAGACAAAGCTTCTGAAAGTTCAACCGCCGGATGCGGAAAACCGCACGTCCGGTGGTGTGGGAGCCCTGGCGGGCTAAATCCCGTCAGGGCCACCCGAT
>JBJTGE010000195.1:0-12465 GCA_046093785.1 Spartobacteria bacterium | reverse complement strand
GTGTATGCACGAAAACAGATGATTTTTTGATTGACTCTTATTTAGAATTATTCTAATTATCGTTCTAATATGAAAATTCCAGTTGCGCTTCTTCTTCGTGTTTCATGTTCGGAAAAACAAACCACGGATCGGCAAAAGTCCGAGTTGCTCGCTTATGCTGAATCCAAGGGCTTCTCGGTGGTTGAGGTGGTGGAGGAAAAAATATCTGGAAGGGCTTCAGCAAATGAACGCACAGGACTCAAGCGCATCGAGGAATTGGCTGAATCTGGAGCTATCAAAAAAGTTCTGGTGCACGAGGTCAGTCGAATCGCCAGAAGCAATTCCATCCTTCATCGATTCGTCGAAAATCTGGAGGCTCATTCTTGTTCGCTATACTGGCACTCTCAAGCCATCGAAACTCTGTTACCAAATGGTAAAAGGAATCCTGCGGCTTCAATCATGCTGTCCCTTTTATCGGAAATGGCCGTTGCTGAAGTTGAACTTCTTCGTGAGCGCATCAACTCTGGACTCGCCCAAGCTCGAAGGAAAGGCGTTGTCCTTGGAAGACCCAAGGGAAGCACCTTGTCCAGTGGTGATCTTCTCGCCAAACACAGCGACATTGTTCGCCTATTGAAACAAGGTCAGAGCATTCGCAATGCAGGGAAAATTACTGGAAAGGGATTCTCAACAGTCCAGAGGGTGAAAAAAATTTTGGATCAGCATCAGGTTGCTCTGGCGGCTTAAATGCTGGCTAGGGGAGCGGCGGGGGCTGAATTTTCGCTGGTCGAATTCAAAATCGATTCAATGGAACACTCAAAATTTTTAGCACGGTGCGGGATTATCAGACCCAAGCTGTAGAAATTCAGTGCAGGGCAGGATTAAGAAAATTCACGGGTTTGGAGCAATGGAGGGGTATTTTACCGTTTGCAGACAGTAACTCTTCGAGTTATTAGTTATGCCCTAAAGATTATGTTATGCCACCCCATTAATGCCACCCTTAGAGGGTATTCTGCAACCTTGCCAAGGTTGATGTCGCGAGTTCGAGTCTCGTCACCCGCTCCAGTTCCCATTTTCTTTATGGGATCGGGGCTCATGCAACTTTAGTTCAACAGTCTTTTTTGTCCTTTGACAAAAGACTCTTCGGTGTTATCAAGCGCCTCCGTGAATCCCCACAGCGAGTTTTTTTTCGCAAGAAACAAACAAGGACCATCTCTCAGACGTTCCTGGAAGAGACTTTTCGCGTGTATCTTGATCTGCGGTTCTTTCGCACCCCCACCCATCGCTCTGGGGCAACAGAGCGTTCTCAGTCTGCGGGAAGCCGAGTTCAGAACTCGCTGGTCTGGTCCCCAGGAGGATCGTGTGGCAACGCCGCAGTATTTCGAACCGGGCGGGGGATTGGATGATGACGCTGCAAAACCCAAGAAGGACGAATTGGCGGAAGAGGCTCCGACTTTCGAGGAGACCATGGATCAGATGGCGGAAGACATCCAACGAGGACTCCGGTTCGGTCCGCTGGATTTTCAGGTGGGTTTGCAAAACGGCTGGGAATATTCCTCGCAGAACTCGTTTGGCGGAGGCACGGATTTCAATACTTCAAACAGCTTCTTCACCGCTCCCACACTGGGCATCGTCTATGAACGGGAAATTGGAGTCTGGAATGTCTCAGGCCGCTACGGATCGGGATACCGCTATTACTATAATCCGGACTACACCGCTGCTGGAACCGGCAACCAGCGAAACCCGCTTTCGATGACGGGCGGCCTTGGTGTCGGATACAATACAAGCCGTCTCTCGATGAACCTGAATGCCAGCGCCTCCTCCGGCACAGGTTACGATCCTGTGGCGGGAGCCAACAACTGGCAAACCACGACTTCCGGCGGATTGTCCATCCGTTACATCATCAGCGAAGAACTCAGCACTGGCGGTGCCATTTCAGGAACCTATTCCAATACCGCTGATGCGCAGGTGGCCCCCGGCGAAACGCCGCAACCGGAAAGCAACAGCCTCAATGCGGGTGCAAGCTTTTTCACCGACTACATGGTCACGCCCAAAACCAATGTGCGCTTTGTTTTGAGTGCGGGCGAGGATCTTCAAGATTTCGAGGGGGGAATCACCGAGGGGCGCCGTTATCTCGATGCGATGATCGTGCTCACCTATCAGATCGCTCCGAAATTCTCGGTCGATGCGGGCGGCGGCGCGGGCTATGTCTTGGATCAAAATATTCCCGATCCGGAATACACCGGCTTCCGGCCAGTTTACAATGCGGGCATTAATTACACTCCGACCGAGAAGACCTACTTCAAGGCCAAATTCGGAATGCAGGGGGCGGATGTGAAACCGAATTTCAGCCTCGTGGCTGGATGGGATGCCCGGGAGAAAACACGGCTTTCCCTCTCCTTGTATCAGAATCAAGGTTTCTCCAGCCTCTCGCCCGACCAGTATAACATCACGCGCGGCGCCTTGGGCACGGTCGCGCAGCGCCTCTTCAAGGGCATTAGTTTGTCGCTCTCCGCCGGCTACGAGCAGTCCGAGTATGTTTCCCTCACCAGCGAAAAATTGAACAACCCGGTCGAAGGGCCGGCTTCCTACTGGCTCGCGAATGCCTCGCTCTACTGGCGCTTGCGCGAGTGGCTGGGCTGGCAAAACACCCTCCAGTTTTCCACCGGACAAGGTGATAGCGATCAGGTCCAAACAACATTCAACACAAGCTTGAATTTGACCTTCTGATTTCTTCGTTTAGCTTGCCTCTGCATGTCAGCGCCCTTCTCCCTTAGCCCGCGTTTTTTGGCAGGTCCACTGTTGGCCCTTGTGTCGGCAACTCAGGTCGTTCAAGCCGCGCCACCCGTCCTGCCTGCTCCCATGACGCAATCCGACCCGACCACCGCGACTCCTGCGGCCTTCCGTCAGGACACTCCCTCCAGCGCCCCCCGTGCCACAGCCGCCGATCGCGCGGCGGGATTGGATGCGCCCATACCGTCTTTGATGGCAGGCGAGGGGGACTATGTTCTGGCTGCCGGCGACACTTTGGATCTCATGGTTTACCGCGAACCGGACTTGGGCATGAGATCGAAGATTGCGCGCGACGGGAGGGTCCAGTTGCCCCTCTTGGGTGAGGTAAAAGTCGCCGGTATGAGTGTCCGCGATGCCCAGGAATACATCCGCAAACTTTATGATGCCGACTATCTCGTGGATCCGCAGATTTATCTGAACATCGCCTCCTACACGCAGCGTAAAATCACTGTCATCGGGCAGGTCTCGCGCCCGGGCAGCTACGAACTGCAAGGCAACGAATCGCTCGGCATTCTGGAGGCCATCGGCATGGCGGGAGGATTCACCCGCATCGCGGATACCAAAAATGTCGTCGTCAAACGCCGCACAGGCGAAAAAGTCGAGACGATCAAAGTCAACACCAAGCGCTTGGAGTCGGCGGATGGCGGGAGTTTTCAAGTTTTGCCGGGTGATATCTTAACCGTCGGAGAGAGTTGGTATTGACCGGCAGCCACCCTGCGCCTCGGAGATGAATTTTGGATGAACAAGGAAATTGAAATCAAAACACCACCGGCACCCGCCACGGCTTCCGTTCAGGAACCGATCGATTGGCGCGAGTATTTTCATGCCGTCGTTGACAGGCTTTGGATCGTGATTCTCTGCGTCGTGCTGGGAGGCATCTACGCGGGAGTGAATCTTTCCAAGGTGGAAACAAAATACCGTGCCCGCGCGGTTCTCTTCATCGAGCAGGACAAGGCCCGCATCCTGGATTCCAAAATGGAGCAGGTCCGGGACGAGCAGATTCGCAGTATCGACATGATCAACACGGTGGTGGATCTCCTGCGCAGTTATCCGTTCGCACAGCGTGTCTCCGCGCGGTTGAAGCTGGATCAGGATCCACGCTTTCTGGCCGCAGCGGGCATCTCAGCCAAGGACGCCTCGCCAGACCGTGTGGCGGCGGCATTGAGTTCCATGTCGGCGGCGGTTTACCGCACCAATACCCGCTTGATCGATCTTATGATCACCTCGGCGGACCCGAATCTGTCCGTGAAGTTGGCAAATGCCTACTGCGACGAATACATCCGGTATGTTTTCGAGCGGCGCTCGGATGCTTCAAAATCCGCCACGCAGTTCCTGCTCGAGGAGGCCGATCGCCTCAGGAAAAAAATGCGTGTCTCCGAGGAGGCCATGCAGAGTTTCCGCGAGAGGGAGCGTGCCGCTTCCATCGAAAACATGCTCAGCTCGGCGCAGGCTCAGGTTTCGGAGATTTCCAATGTCCAAGGCGAAATCCAAAAACGCATTCAGCAGATTGACAGCGACCTGGCTGTCGTGAGGGCCAACAAGGGTGCCGTGGAGGAGTTGCTCTTCCTGCCAAGCGTGGCCGCCGAGCCCAAGGTCGCCCAGTATTCCGAGTCGTTGAATGCGCGTCAGCGCGAGTTGACACTGCTCTCGCAGCGCTACCGTGCCAAGCACCCCGCCTACATTTCCATCAAAACCCAGATCGATCTCACAAAAGGCGACCTGCGTCGGGTTCTCAATGATGCCGTGAACCTTCTCGAAACAGCCCGCAACCGCCTCGAGGTGCAGGCGAATGAAACCAAGATAGCCCGCGAGAAAGCGGAGGAGAGGCTTCTCGAGGTGACATCAAAAGCAATCGAATACAATGACATCAAACGGGAGCAAGAGACCGATCAGGCGCTCTACAACTCTGTTCTCTCGCGATTGAAGGAGGTCGATATCACCAAGCAACTCACGGAATCGCCGGTCCGCATCCACGAGCCAGCCGTCGGTGCGGCGCCCATCCGCCCGAGTGCGAGCAAGACCTGGTTTCAAAGCCTCATCGGCGGCATGGCTGCAGGAATCGCGCTCGCTATTGTTCTCTTCCTGTTGGATACCAGCATCAAGACGGTCGATCAGGTGGAGCAGTTCACCGGCGTCAATGTGATCGCCGCCATTCCCAAGCTCAGTCTTTCCACCCGCGCCAGCGTTCTTGTGACGAATGAGGAACGCTCGGGCATCGTGGCGGAGTCGTTTCGATCGCTTCGAGCGTCGCTCACGATGCACCGCATCAACGAAAACGCGCGCACATTTCTTTTCACCAGTTCGATGCCGAGCGAGGGCAAGACATTCTGCAGTTCGAACTTTGCGGTCACGCTTGCGCAGCAGGGATTCAATACGCTTTTCATCGATGCCGACCTTCGCAAGCCCGGTGGATCGATTGTCTTCTACGGCGAAAACCGCAAGCCGGGCCTCTCCGAGTTGCTCATTCGCTCTTCCACCATGAAAAACGCGGTTATGTCCACGCACATTGACAACTTGAGCGTGCTGACTGCCGGCGGGCGTGCCCCGAATCCCTCCGAGTTGCTGACCTTCGAGAATCTGGAGCGTGTTATGAGCGAGGCGCTCTCCAAATACGATCGCGTCGTTGTGGACTCCGCGCCGCTTCTGGCGGTGAGTGACACCTTGCTCGTAGCCCCGCATGTCGACCTCTGCACGCTGGTCGTCCGGGCCTTTGGCACGCCGCGCAAAATGGTGGCGCGCGCCATCAAATCCCTCGAGGAAACAAAAACCGTGCCTGCCGGATTGATCCTCAACTTCCTTCCAAGCGGCCGCGGCGGATATTATGCCTACTACTATTCGGGTAAATACTACGGTTCGTATGGAGCCAAGGGCGTTTATGGTGAGTAAAAATTTATGAATACCACCACTTCCCAATCGCCCGGCAAAACATGGATGCTCCTCGGAGGCGCGCTTTCCATTCTCGTCGGATTCTTTGCCATCAGCGCTCCTGCGTTGTTTTCGTATGTCATCACCGCTTTCCTTGGCGCTCTCTGCCTGGTGAGCGGAGTGATCGGATTTTTCCAAGCGCTTTTCGGAAAAGATGTGCCCCACCGCATTCTTTCCACCATCTCCGCTGTGATTCGCTTTGCCGCCGGTTCCGCGCTTTTTGTTTTCACGCAGTCGGGCATGGAGACGCTCACTCTCATCCTCGGGGCGGTTTTTGTCGCGGAGGGAATCGTTTGCATCGTCACTTCCTTGCGCCTGCGTGCGAACACCGCTTGGATTTGGCTATTCCTGAATGGCGTGGTTGCGCTCGTGCTGGGAGGGATGATCTACGCCCGGTGGCCGCTTGATTCCGAATGGGTCATCGGCGTTCTCTACGGCATCCAGTCGATCTTCAGCGGCGTCGCCATGCTGATGCTGGGCTTTGCCGTCGGTAAAAAATCATAATCCCCAGAGCTGTCCCGATCACCTCATCCGCTTGCAACGGAATCGGCGGCGGATGAAAACCTGCGATTGATCTTTTCACGAAAATCGTAAAAGTCCTGCGTCAGGGTGAAAAAGACGACGCATTATATCGCACAGGGTTTCGAAAAAATATCCAACGACCTCGATTTTCTCATGGGTTGTTTGGAAGAGGTTCTCAGGGAGTTGGGTGAAGAGGCCGTGGCCGACCGTCTCCCTTGGGTGGGTTCGAAGGAAGCGGGCTGCGAGGGCTTTGAACAAGCCACCTCGATCGCGTTCCAGTTGCTCAACATGGTCGAGGAAAACACGGCCGCCTGCACGCGCCAGCTCCGCGAAATCGAGTCTGGCGGCGAGGCCGAGCCGGGCCTCTGGCGAAGCCGCTTGGCCGAGTTGTCGGCCACCGGAATGTCGCCGTCCGAAATCGCCGCGCTCCTGCCAACGCTCTGCATCGAACCCGTTCTTACCGCCCACCCCACCGAGGCCAAGCGTTCGGCCGTTCTGGAGCAACACCGCGCCCTCTACCGCCTTTTGATATCCCGCGAGGGACAATCCCTCTCGGCAAACCAGCAGCAGGCCTTGCGCGAGGAGTTCAAAGTCATTTTGGAACGCCTCTGGAGGACCGGTGAAATCCTGCTTGAGAAGCCGGATGTCGCCACGGAACGCCGTGGGGTGGTTTATTATTTGCGCGAGGTTTTTCCTCCCGCCCTTGCGCGCCTCGACCACCGTCTGCGCGAAGCCTGGCGCGGCGCGGGCTTTGATTCCAAGCTGATTGCCGATCCCCTGGGAATGCCCAAAATCCGCTTCGGCACATGGGTCGGAGGGGACCGGGATGGACATCCTCTCGTCACGGCTACCGTCACCGAGACGACGCTCCGGGACCTTCGCCTCAGCGCCTTGATCGTTCTCCACCGCGAGTTGGAGGACTTGGCGGCGAACCTTCCGCTCTCCAGCAATTTTCAGGATTTCCCGGAGGAGCTGCAAAGCGCGCTGGACAAGTTTCGGCGTGAAACTCCCGCGCTCGCGCAGACATTGTCGCAATCGTATTCCGACGAACCGTGGAGGCAGTTTGTGCTCCACCTTCAAAACCGCCTGCCGGTTTCCACCGGGGAAATCGAAGATGCGAAAATCCTGGAAGGTGGCGTCCGTTTTCAACATCCGGCCGAGCTCGAAGCCCACTTGAAGCTCCTCTCCGAAGCACTCCACGCCGACGGCGCGGGACGCCTTGCGGACTTTGCCGTGAATCCCGTGCGCCGCGCCCTCGATACATTCGGCTTCCACCTGGCGAATTTGGATATCCGCCAAAACAGCCGCTTTCACGATTTGGCGATCGATGGACTTCTCCAAGCGGGAGGTGCCGAGGATCACAAGTTCTCCGAGTGGAGCGAGGACCGGCGTCTGGCCTTTTTGGAAGAGGAGCTCCGCTCGCCCCGTCCGTTTTTGAGCGCGGGAACCGCCGCAGGCCGCGAGGCGGATGATGTTCTCGCCTGCTACAATGTCCTGCGCGGCCACATCGCCAAACACGGTCTGGATGGCATTGGATCGCTCATCGTCAGCATGACACGCCGTCTCTCCGACCTCCTAGCCGTTTATCTCCTCGCGCGGGAGGCGGGTCTTGCGCGGTGGACGGAGCAGGGCCTCGTTTGCGACCTGCCGGTTGTTCCTCTTTTCGAAACCCTCGATGATTTGGAGCAAGGCCCTGACATCGTCAGGCAATTTCTGAAACATCCGGTCACTATCCGGAGCCTTGATTTCCACCGTGCGAGTGCGAATGAAAAATCCTCCAACCAGCGCAGCCTGCCCGTTCAGCAGGTCATGATCGGCTACAGCGACAGCAATAAAGACTGCGGCATCTTCGCGAGCCAGTGGGCGCTCCACCAATCCCAAAGCGCCTTGGCGCAGGTCGGGCGCGACGCGGGTGTCAAAATCCGCTTCTTTCACGGACGAGGCGGCACGATCAGTCGTGGCGCGGGACCTACCCATCGGTTTCTGGCCGCACTCCCACAGGGCTCCGCTCGCGGCGACCTGCGCGTCACCGAGCAGGGGGAGACCATTTCCCAAAAATACGGCACCATTTCCTCGTCGGTTTACAATTTGGAATTGCTCCAAGCGGGCGTTGCGGCCGTTTCGTTCAACGACCAGCCCGCTCCCATCGACGGAAAATTCCGGGAAGCCTGCGAATTCCTCTCCGCTGCCAGCCGGGAGGCCTACACAGCGCTCATCACCCATCCGGGTTTCATGGCCTATTTCTCGGAAGCCACGCCGATCGACGCCTTGGAGACAAGCCGCATCGGCTCGCGTCCCTCGCGGCGCACTGGTCAACGCACACTGGCCGACCTTCGTGCGATCCCTTGGGTTTTCAGTTGGAACCAAAGCCGCCACTATCTTCCCGGCTGGTTCGGCGTCGGCTCCGCGTTGCAGCGTCTCCAAGCCGAGCGTCCCAAGCTTTTTCAAAACCTCCGCGCGAATCTCAAAAAGTCGCCTTTCCTCTACTATGTGCTGACGAATGTGGAAACGAACCTCGCCAGCGCGGATCGCGAGATCATTGCCATCTACGCCGGACTCGTCGCCGACACCAAGGTGCGCAAGGAGATATTGAACATCATCCGAACTGAATTTGATTCGACCCGCGAAATGATGTCCCTCGTCTTCGGGGGCGCTCTGGAGAAACGCCGTCCCCGGATGTTGAAAACCCTCGCCTTGCGCGACTCGGGCCTCCGGGCGCTTCATGTCCACCAGGCGAAACTTCTCGCCGAGTGGCGCGCCGCCGAGCCATCGGCGAAAAACCGCCTTCTCCCGGAGGTTCTCCTCAGCATCAACGCCATCGCCAGCGGCCTGCGCACTACCGGATAGGTCAAACTAAAAACTTCACCGTCCGCGCCCGCCTGTGTAGGATTCGCGACCTAATCCAAGACCCATGGGCAACATCTACAACAACATCGTCGAAACAGTCGGCCGCACACCCCTCGTCAAGCTCAACCGCGTCACCGCCGGGCTTCCGGCCACGATCGCGCTCAAGTGTGAATTTTTCAACCCCCTCGGCAGCGTGAAAGACCGCATCGGCATGGCCATGATCGAGGATGCCGAGCAACGCGGCATTCTCAAGCCCGGCACGGTCATCATCGAGCCCACCAGCGGTAACACCGGCATTGCCCTCGCTTTTGTGGCGGCCGCCAAAGGATACAAAATGATTCTCACCATGCCCGAGACGATGAGCCTCGAGCGCCGGACGCTCCTCGCCATGCTTGGCGCGAAGCTCGTCCTCACGCCCGGCTCCGAGGGCATGCGCGGCGCGATCGCAAAGGCCGAGGCGCTCGTTCAAGAGACGCCAAATGCCTGGATGCCCCAGCAATTCAACAACCCAGCCAACCCGGCCATTCACATCAAAACTACTGCGGAGGAAATCTGGAGTGATACGGATGGAAAAGTGGACATCATCGTCGCGGCAGTCGGAACCGGCGGCACGATCACCGGCTGCGTGGAAGCCCTCAAGCCCCGCAAAGCCACTCTCCAAGCCATCGCTGTCGAGCCGAAGGATTCGCCTGTCATTTCCCAAACCCTCGCAGGCGAACCTCTCAAGCCCGGTCCGCACAAAATCCAAGGCACCGGCGCCGGATTTGTTCCCAACAACCTCCACCTCAAAAATTCCGCTGGAGAATCCCAGATCGTCGAGTGCATCCAGGTCAGCAATGACGAGGCCTTCGCCATGGCCCGCCGCCTCGCCAAAGAGGAGGGTATTCTCGGCGGCATCAGCACCGGCGCGAATGTGCATGCGGCCATCCAAGTCGCGAAGCGTCCCGAAAATGCCGGCAAGCTCATCGTGACCATCGGCTGCTCGACTGGCGAACGCTACCTCAGCACCGCCCTCGCAGACGAAGCCCGCGCGGAGGTGGGAGCCTGATGCAACCCCCGCAGCAACCCGTGCTTCAAGGCCCCGTCCTTGAGGACTCCGCGTTGGAGTGGGACCTCTTTTGGGAGAAAAACAAGTCCCTCATCCTCGCTATCGTTGCCGTGGTCGTCATCGGAGGCGTCGGCGTGGCTGCCTGGTTCGCCTACTCCTCCAGTCAAAATGCCGCCGCGCAAACGCTCCTGGCCGAGGCGAAGGGAATCCCCGCGCTGCAAGCCGTGGTGGACAAATTCCCGAAATCCATGCCCGCCGCCGGTGCGCTCTTGCAGATCGCCGCAGCGGAGCGCGAGTCCGGAAACACGGAAAAATCCACCGCTGCCTTCCGCGAATTCCTTAACCGTTTTCCCAAGCACCCCTTGGCAGGCGGAGCGCTACTCGGAGTGGCGATGAATGAGGATGCGGCGGGTGATATCCAATCCGCCATGACCACCTGCCAGCAAGTGGTCACCCAATTTCCTCAAAGCTACGCGGCTCCCTTCGCCGCCTACACCGAGGCCGAAATCCTCCTGCGCGGACTCCGCATCGAAGAGGCCCGCCGAGGATTCAACATGGTCATGACGCAATACCCGGCATCACCCGCAGCCAGGATGTCCGCCGGCCAACTCTCCCGCCTCGGAGGAGGCACACCGGCTGCTCCGCAGCAATAACCCTGCATCGCCACAGGATGGCTTAGAGGGAACCAAGGGAAATGATCGCGATCACCATCGAGAAACTCGTTAAAAAGTTCGGTGACGCGGTCGCCTTGAATGGCATCTCGCTCCGCATCGAACCCGGCGAATTGTTTTTTCTCCTCGGCCCCAGCGGATGTGGAAAAACGACCCTCCTCCGCAACATCGCCGGCTTCTACATTCCCGACGAGGGACGGATTCTTTTCGGCGACGAGGATGTGACGGCCCTGCCGCCCCACAAGCGCAATACGGGAATGATGTTTCAGAGCTACGCGCTCTGGCCGCACATGACGGTGGCCAAAAATGTCGCTTTCGGTCTCGAGGAACGCCGCATCCCGCAGCCGGAAATCCGCGAGCGGGTCCGCGCCGCCTTGGAATCCGTGCAAATGGGGCCGTATGCCGAGCGAAAGATCGCCCAGCTCTCCGGCGGTCAGCAGCAACGCGTGGCATTGGCCCGGGCGCTGGTGATCCGCCCCCGTTGCGTGCTTCTCGACGAGCCGCTGTCGAATCTCGACGCCCGCCTCCGCTTGGAGATGCGCTCCGAGATTCGCCGCGTCTGCAAGGAGAACGGACTCACGGCGATTTATGTCACGCACGATCAAAAGGAGGCCCTCTCGATTTCCGACCGCATGGCCGTGCTCGAAGGCGGCCGCATCGCGCAGATCGGGACGCCTGAGCAGGTCTATCGCCGCCCCCGGACACGCGTCGTTGCCGATTTCATCGGCGAAACAAATTTCCTCCACGGAAAAATCCAATCCCTCGATGGCGCGAAAGCCCTCGTGGAGACCGGTGAGGGCCTGTTCGAGGGATTCCTCGGAGACCCGGACTGGAAGCCTGCTGCGGGAGAGGCCGTCTCGCTCAGCATTCGTCCCGAAAGTTGGTCGCTTCGCCCCGCGACCGCCGCGACGAATTCCGTGAAGGGCCGCATCGGCGAGTCGGTTTATCTCGGCGAGGTGGCCCAATACCGGTTTCAGGCCTCGGCCCACGCTTTGAAGGTGTTTGAATTGAATCCGCACATCTCCGCCCGCAGCGAGGGACAGGAATTTTTCGCCTTCGCGAGTGCCGATGATGTCGTGGTGCTGAAACCCTGAAGTGCCCATGAGTTCGAGAATCCTTCCGGTGCTGGCGGCTCTCGCGCTCGTGCTCGCAGTGCCTTTCCTGCTCAAGCCCCGCCAGAATCTCCTGGCGAACGCCGACGAGACGCTGGTGATCATCTCGCCGCACAACGAGGCCGTGCGCCACGAGTTTACGGTCGCCTTCACGCGGCACTATCAAAACAAAACCGGACGCTCGATCCGCATCGATTGGCGTCTCCCGGGCGGCACAACCGAGATTTCGCGCTTCCACGCCGGGGAATACCTCGCCGCCTTAGAGTATGCATGGACTTCCCAAGGCAAAGCTTGGACGCCTGAACTTGCCGCCGCATTTGACAATCCCAAGATCAAGCTCCCGGATGATTCCGCATCGGACACTCCTGAGCAGGCCATGCGCAGGGCGTTTCTGAATTCCCGCACCGGCATAGGAATCGATCTCTTCTTTGGCGGCGGGGCCTATGATTTTGAACAGCAGGCGAAGGCCGGACGCCTTGTCGCGACCGATGTGATCAAAAACCACCCGGCATGGTTCACCGAGGATTCCATTCCCCAGAGCGTCTCCGGCGAGCCGTTTTACGACTCCCGT
>JBJTGE010000194.1:0-2768 GCA_046093785.1 Spartobacteria bacterium | reverse complement strand
ATGACCGCGTTACCGGCAATCAGACTTCCAATGAAGGCCTGTCATCTCGCCGGGCGCCAAGCCTCCGGGATTTTATTCAACATAGGTCCGGGACTTCGCTCCGTTTAATCGCGAACACAGAAGGGCAAATTTGTTTACGGCAGAGCCGTGAAATTTGTTCCGTTTTTTTAAAGATCTATTCCCGAAAATCCACGCTCAGAGAGTCTCGCAGGGCGGCTTTGATGCGGTCGGCAGCGGCTTGAATTTCCTCTGCGGTGAGGGTTCTCTCGGGGCTGCGGAAAGTCAAGGAAATGGCCATCGATTTTTTGTCCGACGGGATTTTTTCGCCCTTGGGATCGGTGAAGAGATCGAAGAGGCGGATGGATTCGAGGAGAGGTTCCTTGAGAGACTCGATGAGCGAACGGACCTTGCCGTAGGGCAGGTCGAGAGGTGCCACGAAAGCGATGTCGCGCGTGGAGCCGGGGAACTTCGCGAGGGCGGCGACTTGGGTTTTCGTGGAGGCTGCGGCGCGCCACTGGTCGAGGTCGAATTCGGCGCAGAGAAGCGGAGAGGAGGCTCCGATTTCACGCGCCACGGCGGGGGTTAGTTGGCCAGCGACGGCGATTTTTTTGCCGTTCAGAAAAACATCCGCACAGGCTCCAAAAGGCGCTGCGGGGGTGGATGCGGGAACGATGTCCTGTTCAGACAGGGAAGCGAGCTGTCTGACAGCGCCGGTGAGGTCAAAGACATCCCACGAGCGTTCGGTCCCGCCGCGCCAGTTTGATTCGTGTCGTTCGCCGGTGAGCACGATGGCGAGGCGTTGTCCCTCGCCAGCAGGTTGGAATACACGGCCGCATTCGAAGAGGGCGATGAATTTCGCGCCTTGATCGAGATTGCGGCGGAGGGCGGCGAGGAGTCCGGGAACGAGGCTGTTGCGAAGTTGCGACTGGTCATCGCCGAAGGGATTTTTGAGAGCCACGGCTTCGCCGAAATGCGAGACATCGGCAGCGGAAACGAGCGTGCTGGTGCGGGCCTCATGGAAACCCATTCCGGCGAGACTGCGGCGGAGGTTCATCGCGAAATCATAGGCGGCATCGGCATCCGAGCTTGCGGCGAAAGGGCCTTGGGCGAGGGATGGGATTTTTTCGATTCCAACAACGCGGGCAATTTCCTCGATGAGGTCGGCCTCGCGGCGGAGTTCGCGGCGGTATCCGGGAATGCTCCAGCGGGTTTCGTCACCGGCGGCGAGTTTTTCCAAACCGACACGGGCGAGGGCGGATTCGATCTCGGCATTCGTGAGCGAAACGCCCAAGAGAGTGCGCGCGCGAGCATGGCGCAGGGAGACCTTGCCGCGTTCGGGACATTTGCCGGAAACAAGAAGGGCCGGTTCGGCCGTGCCGCCGGCGACTTGCAGGATCAGCTCCGCCGCGCGGGCGGATGCGATAGCAACGCCCTCGGGGTCCACACCACGCTCGAATCGGTAACTGGAGTCACTGAAAAGCCCCAGCGCACGCGAGGCGCGGCGCACAAGCGAGGGATCGAAAACAGCACTCTCCAAAAGAATGTCGGTGGTGGACTCGGTGACACCACTCCCCTCACCTCCCATGACACCTGCCAGAGCGGCGGGGCCGTTGGCATCGGCGATGACGAGTGAGCCCGCCGGGAGCTTGTAATCGCGTCCATCGAGTGCGCGGAAAGCTTCGCCTTCGGACGAAGCGCGCACCTGCAAGGGGCCGGAAATTTTCGCGGCGTCGAAGGCGTGGAGCGGTTGGCCGAGCTCGAAGAGAACGAAATTTGTGACATCCACCACATTATTCACCGAACGAAGTCCCACAGAGGCCAAGCGGTCGCGCAGCCATTGCGGGCTGGGGCCGACCTTCACGCCGGAGATGCAGCGCAGCGTGTAGAGATCGCATCCCTCGCCTTCGATGCGCACCTGCCCCTCAACACTGTCCGTGGGCGGCAGGGCGGGTTCCGGTGCCTTGACCGGCAAACCGGTGAAAACTCCGATCTCGCGGGCGACGCCAAGGTGGCTGAGCCAGTCGGAGCGATTCGGCGTGATCTCGAGTTCCAGAATGGTCTCGGCGGGGAAGAGGTCTTTGATCGGTGTGCCGGGAGCGGTCTCGGGCGGCAGGATGAGAAGGCCCTCGGAGTCCTCGGCGAGGCGGAGTTCCTTCGCGCTGCACATCATGCCTTCGCTCTCGACTCCCCGCAGCTTGCCGGTCTTGATTTTGAAATCCCCGGGCAACACGGCTCCCGGCAGGGCGAGCGGAACTTTGTCACCGACTTTGTAATTTTTGGCACCGCACACGATCTGGCGCGGCATGGGCGAGCCGTCGTTCACTTTGCAAACGCTCAGGCGGTCGGCATTCGGGTGCTGGGTGGACTCGAGAATCTCGGCGGCGACGACATGGTCGATGGCGGCACCGCGCTGGTCGATGCCTGCCACTTCAAGCCCCGCGCGGCGCAGGAGGTTTTCCAATTCGGATGCCGGAAGTTGGCAATCCACATAATCACGAAGCCAGTTGATGGAAATTTTCACGACAGGATTAGAATTGTTTCAGGAAGCGCAGATCGTTTTCGACAAGCATGCGGATGTCGGGAATGCGCGAGAGGTTCATGGCAAGGCGCTCGAGGCCGAAGCCAAAGGCGAAGCCGCTGACTTTTTCAGGATCGTAAACCCGGTCGCCACGGCGCTCGCAGATGGCCTCGAGGACATCGGTGTCGACCATGCCTCTGCCGGCGAGTTCAATACACTCGACTCCGAGGGCAGCGGTGCGGATGTCGAT